>DASSIZ010000111.1 GCA_035691485.1 Terriglobales bacterium | reverse complement strand
CCCTCCGAGCGAAGCGCAAAGCGGCCCAGTATACGGCTGAGCACAATGCCATGACGGCGGGCATGAATATGAGTGGTCTTGTGTCCTCGTCCCCCATCGCACACTCGGGCAGGAACTTCGAATGAGAAGATTTCGTGATTTGTGTTCCTCGTTGATCTCATCCTTTACGATCTCGTGAGTCCACTTCGATGTTGCGGATCGTATATTTCTTCGCGACATCGTACTCACTAGCCATAGTTAACCCCATCTTTCAACGAGTGCCCGCCGCATTCTTGATGAGTTCGACGGCGGCTTGTGGATCCGCGACCTCCACAATGAGTTCGTTGTACCGTTCGTCTCGAAGCTCGATGACGATGGTCTTGTCCGGGTTGTGAACGTCCCAAAAGACCCGCTGCCCGTGCTGGTAGAACGTGCCAGCGGTGATCACGCCGGGGATGTTGGTGCCCGGCATGCGTATGCCGTGATACCAGCCATGGGCAACGTGCGGGTCTGCACGCACACCCGCAATGTGCGGCAACGAAATTTCGAGCGAACTCTTAAGCGCCCACAGCTTGTCGGCTCCCCGCACATGCAGAATCAGCTTGTCCTCTGCAATCGATAAATCCACCATGCCGATGCTCCCGAATACCATCGCGCGATCACGAACGCTCTCCTGCCTTATCTCGATCTTGCAGAATGAACATCTTACGCGGAATTTCCGGGTAGATCTCTATCTGCTGGCTTTGGCGCTGATTGCAAGTGCCTACCGAGCAGGATAATTTCGAACACGTGGGTTGGGGACCCGTGCCACACGGGGCGAGTTATAATGAATTCAGTCATGGCGCTGCGCGCGACATCCCGCCGAACATCCGCTCTCTCCTAGCGCGCCGTATTCCTTTTCATCTAAACTCAAGCTTTTCCCATATTCGCGGAGTCATTATGCCCGACAGCGTAGAAGCAAAGCAGGCCACCGACATCATCAAGGTCAAGCTGCCAGATGGCAGCGTCAAGGAAGTTCCGCGAGGATCGAGCGCGCTGGAAGTGGCACGCTCGATATCGCCACGGCTGGCGGATGCCGCGCTGGTGGCCAAGAGCAATGGCAACCTGGTGGACCTGACCAGGCCGCTGGAAAACGATACCGAACTCCGCATCCTGACCGACCGCGATCCGGAAGCGCTGCCGGTTTACCGGCACTCCTCGGCCCACCTGATGGCGGCGGCGGTGCTGGAACTGTTTCCCGAAACCAAGCTCGGGCACGGACCGGCCACCGAGAGCGGATTCTTCTACGACTTTTACCGTCCGACCCCGTTCACTCCCGAGGACCTGGAAAAGATCGAGAAGAAGATGCAGGAGATCGTGCAGCGGAACGAGCCGTACGCGCGGGAATGGCTGCCGCGCAAGGAAGGTCTGGAGAAGTTCAAAGGCGAGGGTGACTTCATGAAGTGCCACTTCATCGAGCAGTTCACCCAGCCGGAGGAAAAGATTTCGCTCTATAAGACCGGGAAGTTCGTGGACTTCTGCCGCGGTCCCCACCTTCCATCTTCGGGCAAGATCAAGGCATTCAAGCTGCTCTCGATTGCCGGGGCGTACTGGCTGGGCGACGAGAAGAACCCGCAACTGCAGCGCATTTACGGCACCTCGTTCTTTTCTAAGAAAGACCTGGACGAGTTCATCAAGCAGCAGGAGGAAGCGAAGAAGCGCGACCACCGGGTGCTGGGCAAGCAGCTGGACCTGTTTTCCATCCAGGAGCTGGCCGGACCGGGGCTGATCTTCTGGCATCCCAAGGGCGGGCGGATGCGCAAGCTGATGGAAGACTGGATGCGCGACGAGTATCTGCGGCGCGGATACTCGCTGGTGTACACCCCGCACGTGGCGCGCGTGGATATGTGGAAGACCTCCGGGCACGAGGGCTATTACGCACAGAACATGTTCACTCCCATGAAGCTGGATGATGCCGACTATCGCATCAAGCCCATGAATTGCCCGTTCCACATCCTGATCTACAAGGACCAATTGCGCTCGTACCGCGACCTGCCGGTGCGCCTGGGCGAGCTGGGCACCGTGTACCGCTACGAACGAAGCGGCGTGATGCACGGGCTGCTGCGGGTGCGCGGCTTTACCCAGGATGACGCGCACATCTTCTGCACCCCGGAGCAGATCGAGGATGAGATTGTCGGCTGCATGGACTTCGCGCTTGAGACGCTGCGCGTCTACGGGTTCGACAAGTTCCAGGTGGAGCTGTCGACCTGGGACCCCAAGGACCAGAAGAATTTCAGCGGCAGCGAAGAGCAGTGGAACAGGGCTACCAAGTCGCTGGAGAGCGCGCTTCATCGCCGCAACATCGAGTACAAGATCATCCCCGGCGAAGCCGCCTTCTACGGCCCGAAAATTGACGTCAAGCTGGTGGACGCCATCGGACGTCTGTGGCAGCTCTCCACCATCCAGTTCGACTTTAACCTGCCGAAGCGCTTCGATCTCGAGTATGTGGGCGAGGACGGGCAGCGGCATCAGCCGCTGATGGTGCATCGCGCGCTGTATGGCTCGATCGAACGCTTCTTCGGGGTCCTGATCGAGCATTACGCCGGCGCGTTTCCGGTGTGGCTGTCGCCGGTGCAGGTGGTCATTATTCCGATCAGCGAGCGGCACGCGGAGTATGCGCGGAAAATCGGCGATGCCCTCAAGGCGGAAGAGGTGCGGGTGGAAGTGGATGTGCGGAACGAAAAGATGAACGCGAAAATACGCGAGCACGCGCTGCAGAAGGTGCCGTTCCTGCTCGTTGTGGGCGACAAGGAAGCGGAGGCGAATTCGGTCAACGTGCGCACCCGCGGCCAGGAAAAGACCGAAACCGTGGCCTTCAGCGAGTTCCAAGCGCGGTTGCGGAAGCTGGTGGCGGAGAAGGCGGCAACCTTGGCATGAACTGTGCGTACCAATTCCAGGCTTCGGAGGTTTCGGAGGTTTCTGGACATCCGAGACCTTCGCAGCCTCCGAAACTTTTCTCGTGAAGCCCTCTTCCAGATCCTGGGACGCCCTGAGCTGGGTGCGCTCCATCTTCATCTTCGACCCGCTGATTTATGTCTACACGATGGTGCTGGGGATCCTGTCGCTGCTGTCGTCTTTCTTCGATCGTGACGGCGGCATCCAGCATGGATTTGCGCGGCTGTGGTCGTGGCTGATTCTGCACACCGTTTTTAGCCCGGTTAAAGTGACCGGACTGGATCGCATCGACCGCTCGCGGCCGCACGTTTACGCCGCCAACCACATTTCCGCGCTGGATATCCCGCTGCTCTACGAGCACCTGCCATTCCAGTTCCGGATCATGGCCAAAAAGGAGCTGTTCCGCTACCCATTCATGGGTTGGCACCTGCGCCGCTCCGGGCAGATCCCGGTGGACGCCTCCAGTGCCGCCGCCTCCATGCGCAGCCTGATGAAGGCGGTGCGCAGCCTGCAAGCCGGCATGCCGCTGGTGGTGTTTCCGGAAGGCGGGCGGTCGCCTAACGGTCAAATACAGCCATTCATGAGCGGGGCTTTCTACATCGCGATCAAGGCGCGAGTGGACGTGGTGCCGATGGCCCTGGTGGGAACCTACGAAGTGTTGCCCATGAACTCGTTCCATATCCGTCCCGGACCGATGGAGCTGGTGGTTGGTGAGCCGATTTCGACCGCCGAGTTCGGGCTGCGCGACATGGACACGCTTGCCGCCCGGGTGCAGAAGGCGATTGAGGACCTGTACTATTCGCGATCGCGTGTAGCCGACCCGCGCCGTGACGAAGTGGCTAGGAGCTAGACGGGTAGGGGCTAGGGGCTGGAGGGCGAGTCGACATGGGGCTGGTGTCAAAATGCGTTTCGTTTTGAAATGCGGGGTAAGCCCAAAACACCGAAAACAGGGAACGCGAACCGAAAACAAATTAAACTAGCACCGCTCTTATGAAACCCCGCATTGCTATTCCGGTGCCGCACTCCGAGGGCGAATACGCGCAGCGCGCGCTGCTGCAATACGAGGAGGCGGTGCGCAAAGCCGGCGGCGAGCCGGTCGCGATCGCGCTCGACCGGACGAACCAGCAGGTAGCGCAAGCGGCCAAGGGCTGCGACGGCGTCCTGCTGCCCGGCAGCAAGGCCGATATCGATCCGGAAAAATACGGCTGCCAGCGCGACCCTCACACCGCCGCCGCCGATCCCGCCCGCGACAACGTTGACGAACTTCTGCTGCAGGATGCGTTCAACATGCATAAGCCGATCCTGGGCATCTGCTACGGGCTGCAAGCGCTGAATGTGTGGCGCAGCGGGACACTGGTGCAGCACCTGGAAACCGGGGTCAATCATGCGGCCGGACGCGAGGTGCAGCGGGCGCACGTAGTGGCGGTCGAACTCGACTCGCGGCTGGGCGGGATCGTGGCGCCACTGCAGGTATTGGCCGCGCTTTGCGCCGAGACGCCGAAATCCCCGGCGGAAACGGTTTCGGTGGTGGTGAACTCCAGCCATCATCAGGGGGCCGGCATAGTGGGCGATGGCCTGCGCGTCGCCGCGCGCTCGCAGCCGGACGGGGTCATCGAGGCGCTGGAGGGGACCGATCCCGATCACTTCGTGGTCGCGGTGCAATGGCACCCGGAACGCAGCTTCGGCGAAGACGAGCCCTCGCGCGCCATCTTCCAGGCCTTCATCCAGGCCGCGTTAAGCCGGCACCAGCAGCCACGCACGCCGGTGCCGGATTTCGAGTCGCTGTCAAAATAGGCGTTCGGCTGCCGGCCATCGGCGATCCGGCGGTGGAAGCACAGAAGCCGACGGCCGATCGCTGACGGCCGATCGCCCTTTCTGCTACCTTCAATGGTTTATGTCGAACGGAATCATGCTTTCCGTGCAGGACCGCGTGGCCGTCATCAGCGGCGGGTCGCGCGGGATTGGCGCGGCCACGGTGAAGATGTTCGTCGCGGCCGGCGCCAAAGTGCTGTTCAATTATCAGCAGAATCGAAGCGCGGCGGATGAGGTGATCGGGGAATGCGGCGAGGAGCGCTGCGCGGCCGTACAGGCTGACCTGCGCAACATCGAATCGTCGCACGCCCTGATCGAGCAGGCGGTGAAACGGTTCGGCGGAGTGGACATCCTGGTCGCCAATCATGGGATCTGGCCCGCGGAAGACGTGGAAGTAGATCGCATGACCAACCGGCAGTGGCATGACACCGTTGCCATCAACCTGGACAGCGTGTTCGGCCTGGTCAAGCACGCGGTGGGGCAAATGAAAAAGGGCGGACGGGGAGGGCACATCGTGCTCGTCAGTTCCACCGCCGGCCAACGCGGCGAGGCGTTTCACTGCGACTACGCCGCCACCAAGGGCGCCGTGATCAGCATGGTCAAGGGACTGTCGACGGAACTGGCGCGCGACCGCATTCGCGTGAACTGCGTCGCCCCGGGGTGGGTGGATACGGACATGGCGGCGCCGGCGCTCAACGACCCGGTCACTCGCGACCAGGTCTTCGCGACCATCCCGCTGCGTCGAGTGGGAACGCCGGATGAGATTGCCGCACCCATCCTGTTCCTGTGCACGGAACATGCGGGATTCATCACCGGCGAAGTGTTCAACGTCAACGGCGGCGCGGTGCTGGTGGGTTGAAGTTCAGCCGCCCAACATGCTGGCTGCGACTTCCTCGACGACAAAACGTGCGCCGGCCTTTTCCATCAGCGGGTTGACCTTTGCTTCCGTGGCCGGGTCGAACTGGCCGTCAACAATCCGGTGGAACAGGTCGCGGGTAAGCAGGTCATGCGTCTTGAACCAGCGCTCCAGGCGCAAGACGGCGGCCTGGGTGTTCACCATGACATCGGAATTCGTGCTGCGGCCGTCGGCGAGCCGTTTGAGCACGTTGGAGAGCTTGACTTGCTCGGCTTCGGTCATGGCGGCAAAGGCGACACCCATCACGGCGCCATGCAGCGTGCGAACTTCGCCTGAGACGCGGATGCTGGTGCCAAACAGGTTAAAAACCATTTTCAGCCTGGTGTGGGGAGGATGCGGCGTAGGAGTATGAATGCAGCATCCGCTCATGCCGAGATCAATGAATTCGCCCCAAAAAGCGGCGGAAATGCCATCTTTCCAGCACTGCACTCCGCGATCACAGCCGAAGCGCGGCGTCTTGCGGCGCTCCATGCCGGGCGGCAAGTTCTTGTGCGGCTTGCGGTCGGTGGTTGGTTTGTTCATTGTCCCCTCCGGACAACATCGCTATGGAGCCTGTGTCAGGTACGGCCTAATCGTCAGGCCATGTACTGCGGGTATATTGGAACAGGGGGTGCAGCCCGCGCCAGATGACCGAGGTCATGAGGAGACAGATTTCTTGCTGGACGACTGAGCTATGGCCGGCAGGCAGGGCGAGCGTCATAGAATGATCTTTTCACTATGAAATCACTGATGATAGCCATCATTGTGGCCCTCGCCGCGGTAATCGCCACCGCCCAGGCAGCGTCCGGGCAGCCGCCTACGGGGGTCGCGACCCAAGCCGTCGAGGATGCTAACGCAAAGAAAGCAAGGGCCTTGCTGGAACAGTGCATCCAGGCGATGGGAGGGCAGGCCTGGCTCAACATCCAGGACATGGAACAGCAGGGCCGTTCCTACAGCTACTTCCAGGGGCAACCGAACAGCGTCGGAACTGTCTTCTGGCGTTTCTGGAAGTATCCGGACAAGGACCGCGTCGAACTCACCAAGCAGCGTGACGTGGTGTACCTCAACGTCGGGGACAAAGGCTACGAGGTGACCTACAAGGGAACCGCGGCCCAGGAGGCGGAGCAGATTGCCAACTACAACCGGCGCCAACGGCATTCGCTGGAAATCGTGCTGCGGCAGTGGATGAACCAACCGGGGACGGCGCTGTTCTATGACGGTCCGGCAGTGGCCGAGCAAAAGCCTGCCGACTCCATTTCCATCCTGACCGCCGACAATGACTCGGTCACCCTGTTCCTCGACAACCATACGCACTTGCCGATCAAGAAGACGTTCGAGTGGCGCGATCCCATTGACCGCCTGAAGAACGTTGAGGGAGAAATTTTCGACAACTGGCGCATCGAGCAAGGAATCATGACGCCGCACAGCCTGCTGCGCACGCATAACGGCGACACCACCAACCAGCGATTTATCACCGGCGTTCGCTACAACGTGGGGTTAGCGGACACGTTGTTCCAGGCAAGTATCACCTACGACCCGAACAAGCCGCCGCCAAAGCGGCGCTAGGCTGGGTGCCCCGTTTGAGTGGGAATCCATACGCTTATCTGCGCAAGCCTGTCCACGTCTCGGAAACCACGATGGAGTTGCTGGGATTGTGCGGGTCGTAGCGGACGGAACTGGGCAGGCCCAGCTTGCACGAGGTGAGGTCCACGTATTGGCCGAGGTGGCTGATGTCCTGCGAAGCCTCGTAGGAAACGCCGCCGATGTCGTAGCAATAGATGAGCAGTTGTTGCGGGCCGTGGCCGTTGGGGCTGAGTTCCTGGACGTCGAGGACGGTACCGTCGCAGATGCGGCCGATTTTCGACAGGCGGTCGCGGCGCATGCGCTCGCGCTGCTCCGCGGTGAGACGGTGGCTGCGAATCCATTGCCAGACACCAACCCCGGCGGCGGCTGCGCTCGCCGCGATGGCTGCATACATGCGAAGTGCGCTCATTGCGGGGATAAACTCGGCCAGATCAGAAAGCAAGTTACTACGCCTCCCCCTGCGGACAAATCCAGCTTACGCCTTAGATGCCGACAAGTAGAGGCTACGATTCCGCATTCAAGATTCCCCGAGCTCAGAGGTTTGAGCCGCGATCCGGCGAACACCAGCCAAGCAAGCGGCGCGACCGAGGCCGCGCCGTGGATCACGAGAGTGATTCAGGCCCTTACCCTTTGGCGACCAGTTCCGCCTCCGCCTGCGCCTTCACCTTTTCCCAGTCTTTAAGGAAGGCGTCGAGACCCTTGTCCGTGAGCGGGTGCTTGATCATCTGGTCCAGCACTTTGAAAGGGATGGTGGCAACATGCGCGCCCGCCAGGGCCGCTTCCACCACGTGCAGGGGATGGCGCAACGAGGCGGCCAGGACCTGCGTTTTGTAGCCGTAGTTGTTGTAGATCTGGATGATTTGCCGCACCAGGTCCATGCCAACATGGCTGATGTCGTCGAGCCGCCCGACGAAGGGGCTGACGTAGGTAGCGCCGGCTTTGGCCACCATCAAGGCCTGGTTGGGCGAGAAGCAGAGCGTCAAATTGGTGCGAATGCCTTTTTCGCTGAGCGTCTTGCAGGCCTTGAGGCCTTCCCGGGTAGTGGGCAGCTTGACGACGACGTTCTTGTGCCAGCTGGCAAAGTCCTGCGCTTCCCGCAGCATTCCCTTGGCCTCGATGGCCACGACCTCGACGCTGACAGGACCGTTCACGATGCCGCAAATTTCCAGGATCGTGTCCTTGAAGGGCTTGCCCTCCTTGGCGATCAGAGAGGGGTTGGTGGTGACGCCGTCGAGGATGCCCATCTCGTTGGCTTCGCGAATTTCCTTCAGGCTGGCAGTGTCAATGAAGAACTTCATCGAAGAGCCTCTCGCGTGGCGGATCGGGTAATTGCCGAACTGCGGAACTGCGGAAATTCAATTCAGCAATTCGGCACTTCTGCAATTCCGCAGTCGACTCATGAGCCCGCTCGAACCCTACTCGTTGACCACGGTATTACGCAACGTTCCCACACCCTGCACCGCGACCTCCACGACGTCGCCGGCATGCAGTTCACCGACTCCTTCTGGCGTTCCGGTCGCGATGACATCGCCGGGAACCAGCGTCATGGCAGCGGTAATGTGGCGGATTATAACATCGAGTGGAAAGATGAAATCGGCGGTGGTGCCGTGCTGGCGTACCTCCCCGTTGATGCGGGTTTCCACCTCGATCCCTGCCCACGGATCGAGCCCGTCGACGACCACCGGACCCACCGGGCAAAAGGTATCGAAGCCCTTGGCGCGCGCCCACTGGTTTTCCTTTTTCTGCAGGTCGCGCGCGGTAACGTCGTTGAGGATGGTGTAGCCGAGGACGAAGTCGCGCACATCCTCGCCTTCCTGGACCTTGTAGCAGCTCTTGCCGATGACCACTGCCAGCTCGCCCTCGTAGTGGACCATTTCCGATAGCTTCGGCAGGCGGATCTGCGCGCCCGGATCGGCGAGCGAAGATGGCGGCTTGAAAAATACCAGCGGCTGTTCGGGGATTGGATTCCCTAGTTCGGCGGCATGCGCCTTGTAGTTGCGGCCAATGCAGACAATCTTGGATGGCAGCACCGGGGTGAGCAGACTGGCGTTCTCCAGGGGAATAGGGTCAATGCGCCTGGAGGCGGCGTCTTCGTCGGGGATGCGCGCGCATGCGTCCGACTTGAAGACACGGGTGATCAGCTCGCGGCCGGTAGAACCCTCGGTTTCAACGAGCGCGAATTGCGGTTCATTGTTGATAAGCAGGCGGCAATATTTCATTGTGGTCCTTAGCAAACATTCTTACGGAACCTTTACCGCAGAGTACGCAAGGGGCCGCAAAGGAAACAAGTCAGAAGTTGTTCACGAGCCGTTTGATTCCGTCTTTGAGACATGGAACTTTGAAATTAATCAGAAGGCCAAGGTGAAGCGAACACCAAGACATCCAGCCGCGCAGCGGCGGCACAATGTGCAACCCCGGCGCGCAAGCCCGGGGTTATACGGTTACTTCAACTCCTGAGTCCCGCAGATACTGCAGAACCTAGCCTGGCACGTCAGTGCCGGAAAGCCTGTCCAAGGGACCAACGAGCGGCCTGCATCTTGCCTTCAGCGCGAGCGCAGCGAGCCCGGCATGCTTCGCCAGCCCAACGCGTGAGCGTTGGGTGGGATTCGCAAAACCAACCCAGCCCGAGCCAACGCGAGGCCGACACGCTCAGTGTGAGGCCGACAGCCCGAACCACGCTTAATTTCATTTTTTTTCCGGTACAGATTCGCTGGCTTCATTCGACTTAACACTCTCATTGCCGCGCAAATCCACTGCCGTCACGAAGTAAGAATATTTGTGGCCGGGCGTGACGTCCCGATCGCGGAAGGCGGGCGCCTTCACCAGCTCGGTATTGATCCTGACCTCGGCTTGCCCGTCCTGGCGACGATAGGCGTTGTATCCGGCAAGGTCGGGTTCGGTATTGGGGGCCCAGGTGAGGTCGATAAAAGGCGGCTGCCCGACGCCGCTGGCGACAGCCTGCAGGCCCGCGGGTGCAGCAGGGGGAAAGACATCATGGACAAAAACCTCGACGGGTGGCGACAGCTCGCCCTCCACCTCCTGGCTGCCGGCCGTTGACCTCACAGTCGTGACTACACCGACCCAGTAGTCGTACGTGTGTTCCCACTCCGCCGCGGGATCGATCACGTTCTCGTTCGGCTGCGGAAGGTCTGGGGAAACGAAACCGTTCTCGACGGGAATGGAAGTGGGAGCCGCATTGGGCTCTTGTGCATCGCGGCGATAGAGCCGAAAAGTGTACGAGACTGGCGAGCCTTGCTTGTTACTCTCCGGAAGCATCACCAGGTTGACCTGATCCAGCGGAACTGACCAGCCGATTACCGGGCCTTGTGCGGTGACCTTCGCAATAACCTTTTGCGGCGGCGGTAACGTCGGCGCCAGCGGAACCTGCACCTGGTTGGACAATCCGGCGCTGCGGCCGCGCGCGTTCAATGATTCGACAGCGTAGGTGGCGAAAGCAGTGGGATTCTGCTGCTGCAGGTCGTCGGGGAGCGTGTCGGTATAGGTCCTCGGCTGCGGGTTGCCGTTCGCGGCTGTGGCTGGAAGCTGCGCCACCTGCGTGCAGCTCACCATGGCGGAAGTATTCACGCCGCGGCAGACGCGCACCGGACCGGGATGGCGGATGTTCTGCTTGTCGGTGGTCTCGCGCGGGACGGTCCAGGTGAGCGTAGCCCTGTTCCCCTGCCTGCTGGCCGAAAGGTCCCTGACCGGCTGCGGCAGCTCCAGCGACGGAGGACGCGGCGCGCCCGGCGTCCCGCACGCGGCCAGGCACAACATGGCGACCAGCGCGAGATGAAGTGGGCATTTCATGAAAGCCGATCAGGGTAACAGACATTGGAAATTTGAAATTTCAAAATTTGAAAATTGCCGGGACTCTCAAATGAAAAGGCCCGGCATGCAGCGGGCCAAATTTCAAATTCTCAAATTTCCAATTTCAAGTTACAGGATGTACCTCGACAGGTCCTGGTCCTTCACGATCTCGGAAAGCATCTGGCGGACGTAATCGGCGTCGACGGTGACATGCTTTTCTTTCATGTCGGGGGCCTCGAAGCTGATCTTGTCGAGCACGCGTTCCATGATGGTGTGCAGGCGGCGGGCGCCGATGTTTTCCGTGCCCTCGTTGACGCGGGCGGCGAAATTCGCCACCTCTTCGAGTGAGTCCGGGGTGAACTCCAGCTTCAGTCCTTCGGTTTCCAGCAGCGCCATGTACTGCTTGACCAGCGAAGACTTGGGCTCGGTCAGGATCTTGATGAAGTCGGCGATGGTGAGCGATTGCAGCTCGACGCGAATCGGGAACCGGCCTTGCAGTTCCGGGATCAGGTCGCTGGGCTTGGAGACGTGAAAGGCGCCGGCGGCGATAAACAGGATGTGGTCGGTGCGCACCATCCCGTAGCGCGTATTCACGGTGGTGCCCTCGACGATGGGCAGGATGTCGCGCTGAACGCCCTCGCGGGAAACATCAGGCCCGTGGCCGCTCTCGCGCCCGGCGATCTTGTCGATTTCATCGAGGAAGATGATGCCCGACTGCTCGACACGCTCCACCGCGATGCGCGTCACCTGGTCCATGTCAATCAGCCGCTGCTCTTCTTCCTGCACCAGGTACTCGAAGGCTTCGTTGACCTTCATCTTCCGCTTCTTGGTGCGCTGGCCGAAGATGTTGGGCAACATGTCCTTGATGTTGACGTCCATCTCCTCGACGCCCTGGTTGGAGACGATCTCAAAGGCGGGGAAGGACTTCTCGCGGACGTCGAGCTCGACGATGCGATCGTCGAGCTTTCCCTCGCGCAGCTGCTGGCGCAGTTTTTCGCGGGTACGGCTGCCGGACTCGGCGGGATTGATTACCTCGATCGCCGCTCCACCGCCGTCGCCGCGCGGGGTGTTGCCGAAGCCGACGCTGCTGGGCAGCAGCAGGTCGAGCAGGCGCTCCTCGGCGTTGAGCTCGGCCTTGTCCTGCACGTCCTCCAGCTTCTCCTCCCGCACCATGTCGATGGCGATTTCGACCAGGTCGCGGATCATGGATTCCACGTCGCGACCGACGTAGCCGACCTCGGTGAACTTGGAAGCTTCCACCTTGAGGAACGGCGAATTGGCGAGCTTGGCCAGGCGGCGGGCAATCTCGGTTTTTCCCACCCCGGTGGGGCCGATCATGATGATGTTCTTGGGAATGACCTCTTCGGCGAGTTCCGGCGTGAGTTTCTGGCGGCGCATGCGGTTGCGCAGCGCGATGGCCACGGCGCGCTTGGCGGCGTTCTGGCCGACAACGTACTTGTCGAGCTCGCCGACGATCTCGCGCGGCGTCAGCTCATCGAGTCCGATGCTTTCTTCTTCTGCGGTTTGGGGTAAATAAATTGCCATAGGAAAGACAGTTTCCAGCTTCTACTTTCGGGCAGCCGCTCTCGCCTGCGCTTTGCGCCGATAGAACTTCAGCCCGGACCAGGTTTCATCGATGGCGCAAACCTTCACATCCACCCAGGTCAGGCGCAGACCGGCATTGCGAACCACGTCCTCGGTCAGGTCGGTGGCCACTCCGGATGCTTTCTTGGGCCACGAAATCCATACCATCCCGCCTTGTGTTACTCGCGCCAGCAGCGGCGGCAGGGCCTTCTGCAACTCGGCGGCGCTCTTCACGAAGAGCAGCGCGAAATCCAGGTCGCCGGAACGAACCGGTTTTGCTTCTGCCGTCAGATCGGCTATTTCAAGCTCTGCAGGCGCATTCAGAAACTGCACTCGCGCGCCCGGCTTGATGCCGAGCTTCTTCACCAGCGGTGTTCCGGAATACCCGGCCATGTTCACAGCTCTTCGAACGTGAATTGCTCGTTCGTGTAAATGCACATGCGCCCGGCGATCTTCATGGCTTCCTCGGCAATGGTGCGCACCGGCAGGTTGGTGTGCGCGGCCAGCGCCTGGGCCGCCGCCTGGGCATAAGGCCCGCCGCTGCCGATGGCAGCAATCCCGGAATCGGGCTCGATGACGTCGCCGGCGCCGCTGATCAGGTAGGTCTGCGTCTTGTCGGCGACCAGCAGCAGGGCCTCCAGGTGGCGCAGCGCTTTATCGGTGCGCCAATCCTTGGCCAGTTCGACCGCGGCGCGTCCCAGGTTACCGTGGTACTGGTCCAGCTTGGCTTCAAAGCGGCTGAACAGGGAAAACGCGTCCGCCGTGGATCCCGCAAAGCCGGCCAGGATCTTGTCCTGGTAGAGGCGCCGAATCTTGCGCGCCGAATGCTTGATCACGCCCTCTCCCAGGGTAACCTGCCCGTCTCCCGCCATGACCACATTGCCGTTCTTGCGAACGGCCAACACGGTTGTGGAGCGGATTTTCGGGAAATGACGATCGGATAGTGCGCGCAGCGCTGTCATCAGTAACATTCGATTATAGCAGCCGCGGAATTGGCGCGGCGAATCCAGGCCGCCGTCGTGGCGCGCAAACGGCAACTGCTACAATCTCGGCTCCATCATTACCGTGGAGATACCATGCGCGAAGTCATCGCTACTGCCAACGCTCCCAAGGCCATCGGCCCCTATTCGCAGGCCGTCCGCTCCGGCAACATGATCTTCTGCTCCGGGCAGATCGCGATCGATCCCGTCACCAGCCAGGTGATCGAAGGCGATGTCGCGGCGCAGACGGAGCGCGTGCTGAAGAACCTCTCGGCGGTATTGTGGGAGGCCGGCAGCAACCTGGAACAGGTGGTCAAGACGACCGTATTCCTGAAATCCATGAACGACTTCGCCGCCATGAACGCGGCTTATGGCAAGTTTTTCGCCAAGGAGCCGCCGGCGCGCTCCACCGTCGAGGCGGCGCGGCTGCCGAAGGACGTGCTGGTGGAAATTGACGTAATAGCGATGCTCTAGCTTCAGTTCGGTCGCCTGCGCTGACCGACGACACAGAAACTTAGCAGCACCATGCGTTGTTCTCGCGATAGGTTGAGGAACTGTACCCCGGCTGCGCGGCCGGTACAGTAGCGGACCAGGGCTTTGACCTGAATCGGGCCGCCCGGGATGCGCATTTCCAGCAGGATGACGCTGCCCACGGGGTAGGCAGCGGCGGTCAAGAAGCACATGCCATCGTCGTTGATGTCGGCGGCAAGTCCGAAGCGGATAGGCAGGCCCAGCCCGTGCAGAATGGGAAAACGCGATAGCCAGCGCGGAAAGGCACGATTCTCGTCGTTTAGTACCTCTGCCGGCATCACGATCTGACACAGCAGGGCAAAACTGTCCACTTCCACCATGTCCATGCTGCCGCGCCCCCAAGGCGCGAGTGGCTGAAGTTAGCGCCATGAGGGTGGAGGGACAACGTCACCGACGTAATCGCTTCAGTGGTGACTGGTAACCTGGGCCTGAAATTTGAGATCTGCGGCGGTGACCTTCCCCGCCCCTTAGTCCACGGATAATGGGGCTTTCTCTGGTTTTTGTTCGCCTCACGACCCTTGTTCCGAAGCGGGGGATCTGGCATTTGGAAAAGCTATGGAAAGAGTGCGAGTCGCCTGGCGGCTGCTGCGGGTCAAGTACGACACCGGCGATTGGCAGTAGCGAAGCGCATCCTCTCGGGCAGTGTTCTATTTTGCACAGACCGCGGGTCAACAAATTGTGGAGATGACGAAGCTGGACAGTGTCTTCAAGAAGAATGAAGGACTTCTTCGGGGACGTGACGGCGTAGCATCACGAGCCTGAAGCGCAATGCCTTACCGAAGCTTTGCGAACTCGCCCTTGGCCTGTTGCAGGATGGGAATGTCAGGGTCGCCGTCTTTCCACAGGGTAAGGAAGTCCTGGTAGGCGGCGCGGGCTTTGGCACTGTCGCCCTGGAGAGCGTAGGCGCGGGCGAGGCCGAGGTGGGCGAGCGCGCCGAGCGGGAAATTGAGCAGGATGCCGCGATGGTCAATCATCTTCTGAAATTCCGCCGCTGCTTCCTTGCCCTGGCGCGCCAGCAGGTACGCCTCCCCTCGCAGATAAACCGGGCACATCATACCCAAATTGATCGGCTCATTCTGGGCCAGTTCGTAGGGGGCCGCGGTCTGCAGGGTTTCGAGCGCTTTGCTGGCGCGCTTCCCATTGATTTCAAGGGCGGCCCGAATGGATGGCAGCCAGTACCGCTGCACGATCGTGTGCTGCGGGAATTCGATGTTCAGGGTATTCGCTAATTTTCCGGCCTGACCCGCATCGCCGGCTCGTGCCAGCGCCAGCGCCGCCACGCTCCTTGCGTCGTTGCCGCGCGCCTCCGCCAGGGCGGCCATCGCGTTCTGCCTTGCGGCGCTGGCATTACCGAATTCTGCTTCTCGCAACGCGGCGTTGGCCTGCCACAGCGCAGCAGTTTCCTTCGCGTCCGCATGCAGGGCCGACTGTACCGCACGCCGCGAAAACTCCCGCGCCTTCGCCAAACGTCCGAAATAAGCTTCCGTATCCGATTGCGCGGACAGCAGCCAGTCTTCTTCCGTGGGACGACCCACGGCCCACGCCAATTGCTGTTGCATCGTTTCTTTGTCACCGCGAAGGAAGCCCGCCTCGTAAAGCGCCAGCCGTAGAAGATGGGAATCCAGCTTGCGTGCCTGTGCCTGCTCGAGGGTGGCTCTGGCCTCCTCCGTCCGGCTGAAGGCAAGCTGCATCCACACCAAATTGCAGTATATTATGACGACGTTTTGCTCGAGACGTAACGCATCCTGCGTATTCCTCAATGCCTTCTCCCACTGCCCCAGCCTCATGTAGTTATCTCCCAGGTTGCCGTAGGCCAGCCAATCTCGCGGATAGCTTTGCTTCCATAGCTCGTACACTTGGGGAACCTTTTCCAATTCTCCCGTGACCAATAAGTAGTAGAAAGCGTCGATCTCGTATCTCTCTCGCTCGCTCACCCGCTCCCGCAAGTCGAACGCCTTTCTGGCATTTTCGCTGGCCCGCGTGGTCTGCCCAAGGTTGCTGTATGTAATTGCCAGAGATCTGTACGCGAGGGCGAATTTGGGGTCGCGCTCCACTGCCTGCTGATAGAACGGGAGGGCGGTCGCATCACCCTTTTCATACAGGAGCTTTCGTCCCATACTGTAGGCCTTCAGCGCTTCCAGCGAAGACGTGGTTGCTTCCTCGATGGGGGTAGCGAATTTCTGCACCGAGGCCAGCGATTCACCCAGCTTAGTTCGCAACGTCGATGCCGAACTGTCCAGAGCTTTCAGCACCTCGCCCTTGCCGGAGGCCCGTGCCTGGGCAGCCACGAGCGTATCGCCGGTAGAGCAGTTGATCGCATTCAAGCCAATCACGTATTCGTTACCCAGACTAGAGATCGACCCCGCCAGCATGGCCTTGCTGCCCACCCGCTGGCAGAGGTCGCGCACCACCTCACCGATAAGTGGCTGGTCGGGCGAGCGCCCCATCAGCCGCAACGTCTGCGCGACTTTCCGGTCTGAAAGGATGTTCAGGAATGGTGATTGCTCCAGGTCGACCGTCAATGCCTGCTTGAGCGTATCGTCAAACACCGCGTCGCCCGTCTTGTTGTCAAAGTCGGCCAGGACGATCGTGTCTTTCTCGTTGAGGGCGGGAGCGCGACGCGCGTAAAACAACGCGCCGGCTCCGATCACGGTTGCCACCAGACCCAATGGAATGGCGATCTTCCAAGTTCGTGATTTGCGCTGAACTTTGGTCACGGGTGTTCCACTCGCAACTGCTGTGACCGGCGCTGTCCCGCGCTGTATTCGTTTCAGGTCGGTGCGAATTTCCGAAGCATGCTGGTAGCGCAGTTCGCGATCCTTCTCCAACGCTTTGTCGATGATCTCTTCCAGCTTCGGCGGTACAGCCGGGTTCAAGCGCACGGGCGCCGTCGGCGCGTCGCTCAGGATGGCATGCGACACGGTGCCGGATGTGGGGCCCCGGAACGGCAGCGTGCCCGTCGCCATCTCGTACAGCACGACGCCGAAAGAAAACAGGTCGGTACGCGCGTCCAGTTCTTTTCCCCTGACCTGCTCGGGCGACATGTACACCAGCGTGCCGACGGCTTCGCCGGGCAAGGTCAGCGCTGTCGCCAAGTCATCTGAGGGGGCTGCGGCCTGCGCCACAGTCATCTTCGCCAAACCGAAATCCAGAACTTTGGCCTGGCCTCGCCGGGTGACAAAGATGTTCGCCGGCTTGATGTCACGATGGATGATGCCTGCGGCGTGGGCTGCATCGAGCGCATCGGCGACCTGAATGGCGACGTCGAGCAGCAATTCCAGTTCGAGCGGCTTATTCTCGATGGTGTGCTTTAGAGTCTTGCCTTCGAGCAACTCCATGGCGATGAAAGGCTGCCCGTGGGCCGAGTCAACGTCGTAAATCGTGCAAATGTTGGGATGATTGAGCGCGGAAGCGGCTTGTGCCTCGCGCTCAAAACGGCGGAGCGCAGTGATGTCGGAGGCGAGATCTTGTGGGAGGAACTTCAGGGCAACGCGGCGGTGCAGTTTGAGGTCCTCGGCCTCATACACCACGCCCATACCGCCGCCACCAAGCTTGCGCAGAACGCTGTAATGCGAGATGGTCTGACCGATCATGTGCCATCCGTATTCGGCGGATAGTACGTTGCAGGGACGCCGCCGTCAATCAGACGAGATCCCCGATAGAAGAAATGATTTCCTTTGGATCACATGCTCATGGATACGAACTTAGACCACAGCTGAGGCCCACTGAGGGGGTTCACGCAAGCCAAATCCAGACGTTGCTCGCGAAGACCATCCTCACGGGCAATGTTCTGTTTTGAACAGAATTACTGGTCAGAGAGTTGCACAATTCTGGCATGGACCCGTACACCAGTCCCGCCGGAATTGAGTCCCCGGAGCCGGTGGTTGAATTTGCCAACCTGGTCTACTTCTACCGTATCCTCAGGCAGGTATCAGAACGTCCCGAAGAGGTACCGGTCGGCGCCGCAAGCCGCAATTCTTGCCTTCAGTAGTGTTCCGCTGAGGCTGGCGCTTACAGCCAAAGAGAGGGTGATTGCGATGAGTGGGTTCACCCGCGGCGTCCGCGCCCCGCGCCCATTGGCGCCTTTCTTTAGCTGTGCCCCCGCGGCTAATGACCGACGTGGGCAAGCCGAGAGCTGAAGAACAAGAAGAAGTTGGAGCCAACCTCGATCGCTCGGCCGGCCGCTTCCGCGTCATCCATGGTTCTCGACGACGTGATGCCGCTCGAGCCGTCGGCTGCCGGCCAGTCGCGTTGGTCCATCACCAGCACTGGACGAACCTCCCACCAGATCGGGGTCGTGTTAACGCGGCTGTTGTCCACCACGTGACTGTGATTCGGCGTGGGGACGAAAATAGGAGTGGTGATAGGGCCCTTAATCTTTCCCAAGGCAAGCAAGGTCTTCGACAAATCGACGGACGAGGCGTGCATCGTGCAGGTGCCGGGTACAGGATTATTTGGGTCGGGGCACTGCGTCGTGATCGCCGGATTCACCTTCGTCCTCCAGGCTTCCGGAATAAACCCAAAGAGGTTAATCAGCGCCGTCCCCAGCACGGGTCCGCAGAGTTCACCTGGGCGTCCATTATTCGGGCACGGCATCGCGTCTGCCGGGTTCGTATCAGGAGGTTGTTCGGCGGAGAACATGGGGATGAGCACGTACAGATGTGCGGTGTGCTTGATGTCCCCACCGGTGGGGTCCTGTGTTGGTTCAGTGATGGGCTGGCAAATCGGCGTCTGCATTTCATTGGGATCGGACTGCGCCAGCACCCCGTTGAAATCAAGATCCAGAGTTGGTTGATCCACGCAATCAAAGTTTTGCAAATAAGTGAAAGTGACGAGCTGGTTATTTCCGAAACCATTGGTCTGATTCGGCGCCACCTGCTGCGCCGAAACAACACCGGTCAGGAGGAGAGCGACGACCAGCAGGGTTGAAGCTGGGGATTCCAGGGACGTGCGTCCGGTACCTGGCATGTTGACCTCCTTTGATTGGCAGTAATGCGTGTCCCAGCTTTCGGGGCCCGAACAGCGCATGTAATGCGGAGGTAGATGCACCCACCGAAAACGAATCGTCACCAAGCTGTCATCGTTTTGTAAAACGTTTGTCACCGCAGAGCGGAGTGCAGTGTAATAATCTGAGAAGGGGCGCGTTTGGTTCGCTCTAGCCTTTTAGCTCGGGCCGCCAATAATTTGTTTCGAGCTGACCGCCACCAGGCGTAGCTTAGCTGCAACCGGGGAGTCAGAAACCGTTGAGAAGCTTGGCCACATGTCCCCAGATCCCCGTACGCTGCTTCTGATCACCGCTTCGTCCCCGGAAATCCAACGGGTGCGGCGGTCTCGCGTCCTGAACTTCCAGCAAATTACGATGCCATACCTGGCCGCCTTTGTGCCTCCGCATTGGACCGTGCTCCATGTGGATGAAGCAGTGGCGCCGATTGACTTCAATACGCCGGCGGACCTGGTTGCCATTACTTTCCACACCCCGAGCGCGCCGCACGCCTACGATGTTGCTGCCCGCTTCCGCCAACGCGGAGTCACGGTGGTTTTGGGCGGACCCCACGTCACCCTGATGCCGGAGGAAGCACAGGCCCACGCGGACGCAATCTTCGTCGGAGAAGCCGAATCCCACTGGCCGCGATTCCTCGCCCAGTTTGAGGCTGGGAATTACCAGTCGCGCTACCGCTGTGTGGAACCTCCTGCCCTCGAGCAAGCCCCCATGTCACGGCATGACCTGTTTCATCGGCGTGACCACGCGGCCGGGGTTCTGTTCGCCACGCGCGGCTGCGTTTATCGGTGTGACTTCTGCACGCTGGCGGTGATGTATCAGAGCAGTCTGCGCAAGCGGCCGGTTGAGGTGGTGGCGCAGGAGTACGCTTCCTTCCGCGGCAAAGTCATCATCCTGTGGGACGACAACATCGCGGGCGACACCCACTACGCCAAGGCGCTGTTCCGGGCTCTCGCTCCCCACCGCAAATGGTGGAGCAGCCAGGCGAGCATCCATGCGGCCGAGGATGACGAGTTCCTGGAGTTGGCCGCGCGCAGCGGGTGCAAGCAGCTGTTCCTCGGGCTCGAATCCGTCTCGCAGGCGAGCGTGAATGAAGTCTCGAAAGGGTTCAATCGGGTGGAGAAGTACGCGCAAGCGATCGAGCGGATCCATTCGCACGGCATTGCGGTGCAGGCGGGAATCGTCTTCGGCTTCGACCACGACACGGAGTCGGTGTTTGAAGAGACGCTGGATGTGTTGGAACGGTCAGGAGTGCAGAATGCAACCTTCAACATCCTGACTCCCTTTCCTGGGACTCGCCTGCATGAACGACTGGAGGCGGAGGGCAGGATTCTCACCTGCGACTGGAGCAAGTACAACGGCCGAACCGACGTTGTGTTTCATCCCCGGCACATGAGCCCGGAAGCGCTTTTGAATGGCTACCGCTATGCGAACGCGCGATTCTACTCGTGGGGCAGCATATGCCGACGTTTGTCTCGTTCTCCAGTCCAGTTGTCTTGGGTATTGCCGTTGAACTTGGCCTATGCTTTCGCCCTTCGCTACCCCAGGTAGTGTTCATAGCTGGGTGACGGGTGTCAGCCGAGGCTCGGCAACCGGCCTGCCGGCGACTTATGAGATAGGCTCTAGCCTTTGAGCTCGCGGACGATGGCGGAGATCAGTTCGTCCTTGTAGCGATCGAGGACATGCTTCACCGCCTCGGCGACCCGTTGCTCATCCATCATGCTGAACGGCGCTGCGGTCCCGGTGGCGGGGGACTCCGTCGGCTCGCCTTCCGGCGGAGCTTCCATGTGTGCCGCCTCGAGTTCAGCGGCGAACTGTGCCACCAGCTTTTGCGTGATCCCGCCGGCTTCCGCCGGATGCTCCGTTTCGCGAGGTTCCGCTTCTGCCGTGTCTTCCGAAGGCTCCGGGGGAAAGCTGTCCAGCGGCTGTGTATCGACGCCAACTTCGGCCGGGGGCGCGGGTTCCTGCGCTTGCGGTTCCGGTTCGCATGCCGCAGGTGCGTCCTGGTGCACCACTTCCGCGGGATGCATCTGCGGCCAGAGGTCCACAGGCTGCGTATCCACACCGACTTCCGCTCTTGGCTCAGTCTCACGAGCGGGCGCAGCGGCGGCGGCGCCACCCGCGAATTGGCGATGCATGCTCTCCCCGTAGCTGAGGCCGGTTTCTGACATCCGGGAAGCTTCGCTCAACAGAGCGGAAATCTCCGCCATGGCTTCTTCGTGCGTGGAGTGTTCGATGGTGAGAACGTGGTCCTGGGCTTCCAATCCCATGACCTCAGCCTGCGCCGGCTCTTCGACGTCGGCAGCGTGATCGTCGGCCGCATGTTCGACCACCGAGCTATCTGCGGCCGCCTCTTCCATCATGCCCGTCGCATCTTCGAGTACTGGCTCGTCCGCGGCGCACAGTTGATCCGGCTCTGCCATGGCAATGCCGACGGGAACGTCCTCCGGATGTTCCTGGCCGAACTTGGTAGTGAACTGGGTAAAATCCGAGGGATCGGTGGCCAGGGCTGGATCTTGTACTATCGCAACTTCATCGGCGCTTTCCTGCAACGTGGGTAGCAATTCGGCAGCCGGCGCAACCTCCACTTCGCCCGCCTGGGGCAAAGAAGTGAATTCCAATTCAGACGGCAGTTCGGCAACGGAGGTTTGCGCGGCCGAGGTGACGACCGGCGCCGCCGCTTCCGTGTGCTGCTGCAAATCAAAGGCGGGCGCAGCATTCAGGTCGAAGTCAGGATGGGAAACGGGCGCGCTGTCGACCGCGAATTGCCCAACCGCGGCGGCTGGCGCGGAAGCAGCTTGCTCTTCCTGCGGCGGGGGCAGCTCTTCGATGCCCAGCACCGGCGAATGCGCAACTTCCTGCGAGAAGGCCGGCTGCCGAGGCTCTGGTTCCAGAGAGGCGTCCGCTTTCCAATCCGTATCACTTTCGTCATCGGCAGAGGGCAGCTTGGCGGTCTTTTCGTAAAGCGACTCGGGAGCGTGCAACTTCTCTTCAAACTTTCGCACAACCGACAGCAGATCAGTGGCCTCGAACGGCTTCACCAGCACGCCGTCGGCTTTGACGCGGTTGCCGTCGGCGGCATTGTACGGTTCCATGTTGGTGATGGTAAGCAGCACCGGAACGCGCATGGTTTCCACGGCGCTCTTGACCTTGTCGCAGACCTCCAGGCCGGTATAGCCGGGCATGTAGACGTCAAGAATGATCAGCTCCGGCTTCTCAGCGGCGATCTTCTTCACCGCGGCGGCGCCATTGCTGACCGCCACCACGGTGTAACCGGCGTCGCTAAGTATCTTGGAGCCCATTCTTTGGGCCGTAATGTTGTCGTCCGCGAGCAGTACCTTCATAGGCACGGAAAGCCTCATGGCGGGGGAGCGTGAATCCGACGTTACTGTGACTCCGGATGCAAAGTCAATGAAAACAGCGCCCGTGGAAGCCGCCGGAAGCCGCGTTGGGACATGTCCTTTCAGGGCACAAGAAGCAGGAAATTAGCTGGCAGCGCGTAAGAAACAGATGAGCGGACAGAGGGCGCCAGGAACACAGAACGCAAACGCGGCGAGGTGTGGCTCGCCGCGTCCGTTGCATTGTCTTGGCCTTGCCTCAGGACCCTAGAACGGGTTCAGTTTCCCCAAGCCTTTCTTCTTTTTCTTCTTGCTGGTTGAAGTTGTGCTCTTGTCAGCGTCGTTGGAAGAACTGGTGGACTCCTGCGCTGTCGCAGGCGCTTTGGACTGGTCGGCGGCTTCGTTGACCTGGGTTGGGGGCGCCGGAGCGCTGCCGGCAGAACCCGTCGCTGAAGAGCTGGAACCGGAATCCGCGGCGGCGCCTTCGGGCGGAGTCACCGGCTTCAGTTCGGGAATTCCAGTGTCGTCGGAATTGCCGGTTGGTGAGGTGCTGCCGGGCTGGGCATCGCTACGCGGCACGGGCTGGTTGGGCGGCGGCGCCTCGCCCGCCTTGATTGTTTCCACGGAGACGCTGCTTGTGCCCCCGCCGCTTCCGGCGGCGGCATTCACCAGCGAGGCGGCATTGGCACGCACAATATCAGGTGCATTAGTAGGTTTGGAGTCCACCATCGTAGGCTCGCCCACTCTCGACACCAGCGAGGTGTCGGGACCGCGATGCATGTTGAGCATCATGCGGTGGAACCGGCCCGCCTGCTGGCGGCTCTCTTCTTCCTTCTTGTTGAGAGCGATCGCCTCCGGCGTGGCGGTGGGAACGGGACGATGAAGTGCCTCCAACCGCTTGCGGGCATCGCCAGCGCGGTCGGTCACCGGGTACCGAGTGATGATGCGCGAGTAAGCGGCGGCAGCCTTATCGTCAAGGTCCTTGATCATCCGTCCCTTCGTGGTTTCATCGAACTTGGAGCCACGAATCATGTCAACCTGCTTCTCGTAGGCGCCGCCGAGCAGGTACAGGGCATCGTCAGCGCCACTGTAGAGCGGGTACTCATCGGCGAGCGACTGCAAGCGTGCGATGGCGGCGGGAAAGGACTCGCGGAGATAGTAGAACCGCCCGATGCGGAATTCGCGCTCGGCGAGCACTTCCTGCACCTCGCGCAATTTTTCCTTGGCTTCGGGCACCAGCTTGCTGTCGGGATACTGCTGGATCAGGTTGCGATATTCCTCTTCGGCGCGCATGGCGTGGGTGAAGTCGCGGTCGGGCTTCTCCATCTGCCGATAATGGATGTTGGCGATCTTCAACTGCGCTTCCGCGGCTTCCGGCATGTTGGGAAAGAAGGTCTCGAAGTCCTTGTACTCGTTTTCAGCCTGGGCCAGGGCCGCTGATCCGCCCTCGGCGTACCAGGAATCGCCAACCGCCAGCTTGGCGCGGGCGATGTACTCCGAGTCAGGATAGGTATTGATCAGCGTCTGCAGAATGATCCGGGCCTGGTCCATATGGTTGTGCTTCATCTGGTCCATGGCGCGATCGAAGAGGACTTTGTCGGGCTGCTTGGATCCGACGTCGGCCAGCGGGTTCACGACCTTCTTGTTGTGACAGCCGGCAAGAGCGACGGCCAGCAGCGAGATAACGCAGAGTGGAAGAAGACGTCGAAACATTTCTACCTCAATACCTCTCGAACCCAGGTTGGCACGGAGAACGGTTGTCCATAGTTTACAGGAAAGCGGCTGCGCGCGCCGACCCTCCGCGCCCGAGAGGGGACCCGGCTAGACCTTCTCCAGAGCGGCGTCCATGGCCATTTTCAAGAGACTCTGGGCATTGCTCTTGGGATCACCGGAACCGAACACCGCGTTGCCCGCGACCAGGACCTCAGCCCCGGAACGCACCACTTGCTGGACCGTGTCCATGGCAATGCCGCCATCCACTTCAATGCGAAAATCGAGGCGGCGCTCCGAGCGCACCGCCGCCAGACGCGCGATCTTGGGCAGCGAAGAAGGCAGAAATTTTTGGCCGCCGAATCCGGGGTTGACGGACATGACCAGGATGAAATCAACGATGTCGAAAACCTCGGCGAGGGTGGAAACGGGAGTGGCGGGATTGATCACCACCCCGGCGCGGCAGCCATGCGATTTGATCAACTCCAAGGTCCGGTTCAGGTGAATGCAAGCTTCCTGGTGCACGGAAATCCAGTCGGCGCCGGAATCCGCGAAGGCCGGGATGTACTGGTCCGGGTCCTCAATCATGAGGTGGCAATCGAGCGGCAGGTTGGTGGCCTTGCGCAAGGACTTCACCACGGGCGGGCCAATGGTGATGTTAGGCACGAAATGGCCGTCCATGACATCAACGTGCAGCAACGATGCGCCGCCCTCGCCGGCGGCGTGGACCTGCTCGGCAAGGTGGGCGAAATCGGCCGACAAGATGGAAGGCGCCAACTCGATCACGGCAGCCTCGCTTTCGGGGAATCAGCCGAAGTTTACTACAACCTCTCCGGCGGCGACTCAGCCCGCCCTTACTTCACCAGCGATCCCGGATGAATGCCTTCGCCGAGCACGTAGGTGGCTCCGACCGTGCCGACGACTGCCGACTTGCGGGTCAACGCGGCGCGCTCGCGAACACGATACACGGCCTCAATCCCGGTGCAGTGCGCCCCCACCAGGTTGGCCACTTTGAATTCCTTCAGCTTGTCTGCGGTCCAGTTCAATTGCTCATCCGAGGCGGGGAACAGGTGCAAACCACCGACGATCGCGTTTACCGGCTCGTTGGGAAACTCCTGCGAGGCGTAAGTCAGGATGTTGACGATGCCCGCGTGACCGCAACCGGTCACGACGACGATGCCTTGTGTCGTGTTGAGGACTAGAGACTGGTCTTCTGGAATCGTGTCTTCCACCAGGCCTTGTGGCGTTTGCACCTTGCCGCTGACGCTCCAATTGCGCTCCGGAAACTTGCGCGGCACAGGTCCGGTCAGCCATGCTCCGGGGAAAATCGGCGCCCCGCTGTCGTACTCGATGATCTTTCCGCCGGTGGCCTCGTATTCTTTACGGATGGCGATCATGGGATTGTCTTCGCCGGCGGGCGAAGGGCGGCTGTAGAAGATTCCTTTGCCGACGTGCACGACGGACAGGGCGGCGGGATCTTTCTTCATCAGCTCACGCCGCAAAGTCAGCAGCCCGGTGACGTGGTCCCAGTGATTGTGAGTAAGGATGACATCCTTCACATCGGAGAGATTCACCTTCAGTTCGCGCGCATTTTGCAGCACGGTCTCCGGATGCCCGCCGGTGTCCACCAGCACGCGATGTCCATCGGCCTCCACCAAGCCCGAGAATCCCCACTCGCCGAATCCGGCGCGGTCGCCAACCATCATGGTGGAAAGGATCGTGATCTTCAAAGCGTGAATCTGCGCCGGCGCCGTCGTTTGCGCAAACGCAGCCGGCACGGGCCAGCACACGACGAGCAGGAACCCGGCGATCAGAGTCCGCCGAATAGCGGCCATCAAGGCGGAAAAGAGAGTGGTCAAGGGTCACCCCACAGTTCTTGTGAGGTGAGGTATACCGCGCCCGAGCAGATTTTGGCAACGACGATTCTTCACGTCCTGCTGGTTGCCCGAAACGAATCGGAATGATCAAAAAAAGAGTGCTGCGGGTGGAGGAAAACTTCCGCAGCGGGGCGCATCTAAACTTGACGTGACTGGAAAACGCCTACTGAAGCGGATTGCGGTGACCATGGCTCTGGCGGCCGGATTTGTCATGTTCATGGCCGCACTGGAAGCGGAGGCGACACCGATCCGCCCCGACATCCGCAAGATTGTTGAGCAGCCGCCGGCGGAAGCGGCGCAATCCGTGCCGGCGCGCGCCGGGTGGGACGGTCCGGAAATGGCCGCCGGCCAACCGGGTGGAGGAATCTTTTTGAAGACCGAGCTGACGGGCGAAAGGCTGGCGCGCGCGGAGCGGGCGGAGTTGATCGCCGCCGCAACGCCCAATCCGCAAGCAATCCTGGGAATCGCGGCCGTGATCTTTCTGCTCCGCCTGCTGCGACAACACGACGAACGTCGCGCCAAGGTGAATGTCGTCGCTGCTCGGCGGCTGGAAACACCGGAACAGCAAATCGCAGCCTGATACAAGTTTACCGCGCGCAAGAAAGGGCTTCTCTCTGCGGCAGTTGATTCGGAGAGAGGCCTTTTTCTTGAATGAAGAGGTTGGTGGCACCCGGTACTCAGGGCTCGTGCCATTGGCGCAAGATACTGGCAGCGAGTGGGCGGTAGCGAGTAATCTGCAGGCTCATGGCACTGGTCGAAGTGCGAAACCTGAGCAAGATTTTCCCGCTCGGCGAGTCCGTCTGGGGAGGACGAGCCAAGGGCGAGGTGCGCGCGGTCGATGATGTCTCGCTCGATATTCAGCCGGGAGAGACCCTGGGATTGGTCGGGGAATCAGGTTCGGGAAAAAGCACCCTGGGAAGGCTGGTGCTGCGGTTGATTCCGCCGACTTCCGGCAGCATCCGGTTCGACGATCGGGTGAACGTGCTGGCGGCGGGCGCGGCGGAAATGCGCCGCTTGCGGCGCGACATGCAGATCATCTTCCAAGACCCGTTTGGCTCGCTCGATCCGCGCATGAAGGTGAAGGACATTCTCTCCGAACCGGGCCGGATTCACGGCGCAGCGGCGAAAGGCGATGGGCTGCTCACGCCGTCTGAACTGCTGCGCGCGGTCGGGATGGACGAATCGGCGCTCACCAAGTTTCCGCACGAGTTCAGTGGCGGCCAGCGGCAAAGAATCGGGATTGCGCGCGCGCTGGCGTTGCGGCCGCGGTTCATCGTTGCCGATGAGCCGGTGTCGGCGCTGGATGTCAGCGTGGGAGCTCAGATCATCAACCTGATGGCGCAACTGCAACGGGAATTCGGCCTCACCTACCTGTTCATTTCTCATTCCATGCCCGTGGTGCGCTACCTGGCCTCGCGGATCGCGGTGATGTACCGGGGAAAAATCGTGGAGGTGGGCGCGACCGAGCAGATGATGACCCGGCCGGCGCATGAGTACACGCGCTCGCTGCTGGCGGCCACGCCGGAGATGGGATAGCAGCCCGATTGGTCCCAAGAAGGGCATCTCCCAGGGCGAGTTTCGCGTCTGCATGACCGGACAATGCTGAAGCAGGCCTTCGGCAACTGTTTCCACGTTCGCTGGACTCCTGATATCTGCCAGGGAGGGTATATGCGGCTCACGAAACGAGCGAACCAGATCGTGTCGCTGACATTGTTCACCATGTGGCTAGCGTGCGCCGCGAGCGGACAGGGCAAAACCGCTGACGAGAACGGCGACTGGAAGGCAGTCGAGGCGGCCATGGGCCGCCCGGGAAAACTGCAACCGGATGGCGCCTTCAAGTTCGGCATGCCGCGATCGGACCTGAAAGTTTCGGTGGCCGGCACGCCGATCCAGGCAGGTCTCGCGCTGGGATCATGGGTCGCGTTCCAAGGCGCGCGCGATCATGCCATGGTGATGGGCGACTTGGTGCTCACGGATAGTGAAGTCGGGCCGGTGATGCTGAAGCTGCAGCAACAAGGGATCGAGCAGACCGCGATTCACAATCACCTTCTGCACGAAACGCCGCGCGTGGTTTACATGCATATCGCAGGCCGTGGCGATGCAGTGCAAATGGCGAAAGCCCTCCACGATGCGCTCGCATTGACCAAGACACCGTCGGCGCCGCCGGCCAGCGCGGCCAGCGCGCAGAACATTGGAATCGATACGGCACAGCTCGATTCCATCCTTGGCCACAAAGGCAAGGTAAACGGCGGAATCTACCAAGTGAGCGTGCCACGATCGGAAAAGATCACCGAAGGAGGCATGGAAGTACCGCCATCGATGGGCACGGCGACAGCGATCAACTTTCAACCAACGGGCAATGGACGCGCCGCCATCACCGGGGACTTTGTTCTGCTGGCAGCGGAGGTCAATCCGGTAATCCGTGCTTTGCGTCAGCACGGCATCGAGGTCACGGCGCTGCACAGCCACATGCTCGCTGACGAGCCGCACCTTTTCTTCATGCACTTTTGGGCCAATGATTCCGCCCTGACCCTGGCAAAGGGATTACGTGCGGCACTCGACCAGACGAAATCGGCAGGACAGGAAGCGAAATCGAAGTAGCGGCTATTTCGGCGACGCCAGCGCAGGCAGCAGCGTGTTGAAGATCTTGCTCATGTCGGCGGCGGTAAAGGTGGAGGGGAAACCCATTTTCTTCGCCAGGAGCTGATCGCGCATCAGTCCTTCGAACATTCCCATCAGGGCGGAGCGGAGCGCATCGGCGTTGATGTCAGGACGCAACTGGTGGGCGGCGCGCATCTCGGCCAAGATGCTGTCAATGACATGAACAAAATGCAGGAAGCCCTGGGTGATGAGCACCATCTGGCCTTCCTTGCGGATGCGGCGGCCTTCCAGCAGGATGAGCAGCTTCAGTTCGGGGTCGCGCTCCATGGCGGCCAACATTATTTCGACCAGCATGTTAAGTTTCTTGACCGGCGAGGCAATTCCCTCGATCTGCTTTACCGCCGAGGCCAGGGTGGTCCAACCGTCGTCGAAGATGGCCTCCAGTAATCCTTCCTTGCTGCCGAAGTGTTTCATGAGCTGCGATTCGCTGGTTCCAGCGAGCCGGGCAATGGCAACTGTGCTGGTATTTTCGTAACCGCGCGAGGAAAACAGTTGCTTGGCGGCATGCAGAATTCGCTCCCGAGAACTACTGCCCTTGCCGGAATCGCCGAGATTGGGTGCGGAAGCCATAGTCATATAACTACTAGCTTTGACAACCCTTTGCAAGTCGGAAGATACGGGCAGCAGGAATTCTGTTGACATCGTTCTTGCAATAGTGATACTACTACCATTCGCAACCTGCCAAGTTTCCATGAGTTCACCTCAGCTTGCCAGTTACGGATGCTGTGTCGCGAAGCAGCCGGTCAACGCGATCGGGAAGCGCCCGCGCGTGGTCGTGGTCGATGACGAGCCTTCGATCCTGGAAATCTGGGGTGCAATCCTCACCGCCTCGGGATACAGCGTGGAGTGTTGCAGCGACGCAACCTCCGCCTTGGAAGCAATCGCGGCGGGCTGCGACTGCGTCCTCACCGATTACCATATGCCGCTTATGACGGGCGTGGAACTGATCCGCGCAGCGCGGAAATGGTCGACGGCGAAGTTCATTCTGATGACGGGGAATATGTCGAGCATGTTGGCGGAGGATGCGATCGGCGCAGGAGCGTCCTGCGTGCTGCACAAGCCGACGACGGCCCCGCAGGTGTTGCAGAAGATCGAAAGCCTGTGTCGCGGCTAGTGGAACCTTCTCTAGCCCCCAGAGGGACACAGAGGATCTCAATCCTGAATCGCAAAGACGTAGGTCCCAGTGCCCCGCCGGCGGCAAATTGAAAAAACTCTCGCCTACGTGCCCGCCTCGCTCTTCATCTGGTCGATCAACTGGAAAAGCTGGGAGCGGTCCACCACCTCGATAAATGGGCGGCCGGTGCGGCTGTTGTTGACCACGTAGAGGGTAGGTGTGTGCTCGATGCCAATGTGCACGCCGAGTTCGCGGTCGGCGCGAACGGCGGCGGCGAACTTGTTTTGCGGATCGACGACGAAGGGCAGCGTGGTTTTGTGTTCCTTGGCAAACTGTTCCGCCGCGGCCCGCAGGCGCTGCTTCTGGCCACTCTCGTCGGAAGTATTGGCGCTGGTGATCACGGGCTGATGCTGGAAGATGTACTCGCGGAATTCCAACCCCAGCGCAGGCGACTTGCTGCTGAAATAGCGGGCCATCACGGCAGCGTCAAACGCCCAGAGGTGCTGCGGCAAAGGGAAATCGTAGCGTACGACAGGAATCTTGTAGGTCTTGCCCGCCTCGATCACCAGGGGCGCGGCGCGGGCGCAATCCGGACATTCCAGATCTTCGAAGACCACGATCGCAACCTTGGCGCCCTTGGGCGGACGTAGAACTTCGCCGCTGGTCTGCGCGCGAAGCGCAATCGTTCCGCAAACGGCAAGAACAAGAAAGATAATCAGCCAAATCAGGCTGCGTTTATTCATTTTCATAAGCAGAGCTGCTCTTTCCATATAGATGTCGCGGCCCGCAGATAGTTGCGCTACACAGGCGAGCAACTCAGTAATTTACCGCATGGATACTGGGCGGAAGCAAGAGGCGGGATTAAGGCGACGCCTAATACTTGAATCGATAGCGGAGTTCCACCACCACCTCGCGAGGATTGACGAAGTGCGTCCCGCCGAAGGTGTTGCTGTTATCGAGCAGGTAGTGGTTGTTGTTCAGGTTCAAGGCGCTTGCATGCACCGTCCAGCTCTCGCCGAAGCTCTTGCCGGCCGCCAGATCGAAGGTCGTATGCGGCGGCAGGTGGAAGGGGCCATTGCCGTCGAGAAAACCGGAGCCGTAATTGAGGTTGGCGGAAATCCAGGCGCGCAGGGGCAGGCGCACGTTGCCTCCCAGGCTGAGCGTGTCGCGCTGGTCGTGGTCGAGGAAAAACCAGTCATTCTGAGGCGGAGAGAAATCGGTGAGGCCGCCGGTAATCGCGCCCAGACCCTCGACCCACTGTCGCGAGAAGGCGAGGTGAAAGGAAGCGCGCTGGAACAGCTGCGGCGACCGAACGGTTGCCTCATAGCCATGCACGCGGGCGCGGTCAATGGTGAGCGGAAAAAACACGTTGGAATTGCCGAGGACGTCGTGATCGAAGTAATTTCGGGCTGCGGTTTTGAAGTTCGCGAAATCAAGCGTCCAGCCGCGCACCGGAATGGTCAGCCCGAACTCGTGCTGCTCGTCGCGCTCCCCCTTCAGAGGCAGGAAGCCAAAGCCCTGGCTGGCGGCCAGCGCCAGCACTGGACCGCCGACGCTGAACAGCGGTGGAGCCTGGTAGTAGCGGCCGTAGAACGCGCGCAGGTTCCAGTGCAGCCGCGGCACCTGTACCGCCGCGCCGATGCGCGGGTCGGCTACGGTTTCATTCAGGCCGCCGCTAAAATGCGTTAGCCGCACGCCGGCATTGAACGTCAGCCACGAAGCGGCCTTGAATTGATCTTCGGCGAACAACGCGCTGAGGCTCCCCCAGCTCCGCTGTGACTCACTGAGGGGCGCAACGGTGGTCAACGAGAGGGAGCGCGATTCGTGCTGGGTGAATCCTTCCACGCCGACGCGCAGGTTGTGGGCTCCGTGAGCCACGCCCAGGCTGGCAACGCCGCCGGCGAAGTTGGAGCCACGATGGTCGTCGAGGCTGCCCTGATAATGCGCGCTGTTGAAGTGGAAGAAGGGCGAGACGGTAAGCATCAGCCCGCTGGGTGATGTGTGCACCCAGGAAAAGTTGCCGAAGACATCGCGTTCGTTGTCGACGTCGCGAATGCCGGCAACTTGCGCGTCGGAATCATTGGGAACCTGGTAGTGGTCGCCGCGAACAGAGACGACCGAGCGTAGCTGGTCGTGGGGTGTCTTGTTGTAGATGAGCGAGGTAAACGCGCTGAGGCCGCTGCCGAGGTCGTGCAGCACTTGCGGATTCGGCGCCTGCAGGCCGAGGTCGGTCCGATTACCCGCGACGCTGCCGTAATAGGCGAACTGCTCGTTGTGGCTGCCGAAGTTGAATTGGTTGTTGGTCTGGTTGAAGCTGCCGTAGCTGGCGATGAGTTCGGCCTGGCGGTCGCGCTCGAAGCCGGAGCGCGGAACCACGTTGAGGACGCCGTAGGCCCGGTCGCCGTATTCAGCCGACAGGCCTCCGCGCTGAACTTCCATGTAATCGATGTCTTTCGGATCGAACTGCGGCCCGACGTTGCTGGCAATGTTGGTGTTCGGCACCGGTACCCCGTCGAGCAGCCAGGTGACTTGATGGCCACCGCGGAGGTGCAACTGGTCGTGAACGACGACAGCGCTGGGCGTGTAATCGGTGATCATGGCCAGGCTGTTGGTGCGGTCCGCGCCCGGGGTTTGCGCGATTTCCTCGCGGCTTACCAGGCTGGTGGTCGAGGTGGTGGTTCCGACGGATTCGGGCTCGGCGCGGACCTCCACCGATTGCTGGACACTGGCCAAACTCAGCGGAAAGTGGATTTCCAGCACATTCCCCGAAGCCACGGGGACTACCTGGCGCGCGATAGCAAATAATGGCGCGGAAACTTCCACTTCATACGCCCCGGCGGGAAGAGCCTCAAAACGGAATTCGCCGAGATCATTGGTGACCGCGGTCTTGCGAAAGTCGGAATTGACCGCATGCACCACCACCTGCGCGCCGGCAATCGGTCGATGCTGGGCGTCGTGCACCAGCCCGCGAATGCCGCCAAACACGCTCGCACAGCACACTCCGGCGCTGGCGAGCACAAAGCACAAAATCCAGTTCTTTCTCATGCCGAAACCTTCAACGCCATCGGCGCCGCAACCATCCGGAATCACCCGGGAATGGATTCCCGACGCGATTCCCGGTCAATTCTTGTTTTGGCGACTACTCTCGTCAGGCAGTTGCGATGCGGCGCGGAGGCGCGCGGGAGGCGCGCAGGCGGATTGGCGTGAGGGACGGATCCAATTGCGCTTGATGGATGCGGGACGCCTGGTAGAGAGAAAGTGAAAACCGAGCCGAGTGCGCGGCCAGGTGGGCGCGGACTTTCAGCAGCGCGTGGCACCAGGCGCAGTTTCGACAGAGGGCCTGGAATGATTCACCGGAGTTGTGGTGCGAGTGGCAGGCATGCGACATGCGCATGCAGCAGGCTCTCTGGGCCGGGGCAGGGGCGGCGGCAGCGAACGAAATTGCTACCGGCCAGCAGAGAGCGAGCACGAGAACCGCGCTGATCGTGCGCGCAAATTGGCGTCCGCCCTCGGTCATGCGAATTTAGAGTGTCCCAAGGCGTTCCTGGATACGCTAAATTCATTGCCGGGCCTGGGGCACGCGGGAGATGTACATCTAAGGATGCGGACGGCAACCGCATCCGCTTTCAAGGGCCGAACCAATCGTCCAAGCAGGCGCGGCCTTAGCCCGCAGAACGGCCCCGGTTGAGCGGAAAATTTACCGTCTGTTAAAATTCGTGGTTTCATAGCTCTCCCGTTCGCCTTCCGCAAGGGGCCACCAATCCCGCCGGCACGGAATCCGGGTAGTCGGATGGCCCCGTCCCGCGCCAAGGTGGCGCGTGCAGCGGAGACGGGCTGCAAGGAGTTGTACCCATGAAAGTTTATGAAGGCGCAAACGTGCGTAATGTGGCGGTGGTCGGCCACGGCCATGCCGGCAAGACGCAACTGATTTCGGCCATGCTCTATACCGCGGGCGCCACTCCCAAGCTGGGGCGCGTGGACGACGGCAGCGCCACCACCGACTACGACGAAGAAGCCATTGCACGCCAAATGACGGTCACCAGCGGTGTCGCCTGCGCCGAGTGGAAAGGCACGAAGATCAACATCATCGATACCCCCGGCTTCAACATGTTCGTGCACGAAGCCAAGATGGCGATGCCGGCGGTGGAGGCCGTGATCGTCGCCGTCGACGGCGTAGGCGGCGTCGAGGTGGTCACCGAAAAAGCCTGGCAGTATGCCGAGGAGTACAACCTGCCGCGAGTGATTGTCGGCTCGCGCATGGACCGCGAGCGCGCCGATGCCGAGCGCATGCTGGAGTCCGCGGTCGGCGCCTTCGGCCGCGCCGTCATTCCCGTGCAACTCCCCATCGGCAGCGAGAAGAACCTGACGGGCGTGGTGGACCTGGTCAAAATGAAGGCCTTCACTTACGACATGGCCGGTAACGGTCAAGGCAAGGAAAGCGAGATTCCCGCCCATCTTGCCGATGCAGCCAAGGCGGCGCACGAAAAGCTGGTGGAACTGATCGCGGAGGGCGACGACGCCCTGATGGAAGAATTTTTCGATCAAGGCACCCTCAGCGAGGAACACCTGCTCACCGGCCTGCGCAAAGCGGTGGATGCGCGCCGCATCTATCCCGTGCTGTACACCTCGGGGCTGGGGAATATCGGCGCCGATCGGCTGTTGCAAATCGTGGTGGACTACATGCCGGCGGCGACGCAGCGGCCTGCCGTGGAGGCCATGCCCGGCTCCGGGAACGGTTCGCCGCAAATGCGGAAGGTCGCCGACAACGAACCGGCTTCGCTGTTCGTTTATAAGACCCTGAACGATCCCTTCGCGGGCCGCATTTCCTACTTCAAGGTATATTCCGGGGTAGTGAAGAATGATGCCACGCTGCAGAACTTCACCCGCTCGAGTTCGGAAAAGCTGGCGCACGTGTCGGTGATGCAGGGCAAGAACATGGTGCCGGTCAATGAGATCCATGCCGGCGACCTGGGCGCCGTCGCCAAACTGCGCGATACCTTGACCGGCGACACCCTGGGCGACAAAGGTTCCCCGATCCAGTATCCGCAAGTGAAATTGCCGGAGCCGGCCATCACCTTTGCCATCGAGCCCAAGACGCGCGCCGATGAAGACAAGCTGTCCAACGGCATTTCCAAGCTGCGCGAGGAGGACGCGATGCTGCGCTTCTTCCGCGACGAGCAGACCAAGGAATTCCTGATCGCGGGCACCGGCCAGCAGCACATCGAGGTGACGGTCTCGAAGCTGAAAAAGCGTTTTCACACCGAAGTGAACCTGAAAGCGCCGAAGGTGCCCTATCGCGAGACCATCCGCGGGCGCGCCGACGTGCAGGGTCGGCACAAGAAGCAGACCGGCGGCCACGGCCAGTTCGGCGACTGCCGCATCAAGATGGAGCCTTTACCACGGGGAGCGAAGTTCGAGTTCGTGAACGAGATTTTCGGCGGCGCCATCCCCAAGAACTTCATTCCCGCCGTCGAGAAGGGCATCATCGAGGCGGCGCAGCGCGGCTTCCTTGCCGGTTATCCGGTGGTGGACTTCAAGGTTGTGCTCTACGACGGTTCCTACCATGACGTCGATTCCAATGAATTGTCGTTCAAGACCGCGGGCCGCATCGCCTTCAAGAAAGCGATGGAACAGGCCAAGCCCACGCTGCTGGAGCCGATCATGAAGGTGGAGATAGAAATTCCCGATGAGTTTGCCGGCGGCATCATGGGCGATTTGAACGGGCGGCGCGGCCGCATTCAGGGCATGGACAACAAGGCCGGCAAGACGGTCATCAAGGCCGAGGTGCCGATGTCGGAGATGCTGACCTACGGCGTAGACCTGACCTCGATGACGCAGGGCCGCGGCTCGTTCAACATGGAAATGAACCACTACGACATCGTCCCCGCGCAGCAGCAGGAGAAGATCATCGAGAACTACAAGAAGTCGCGCGGCGAAGAGGTGGCGGAAGAGGAGTAGTACCGCGAAGTCGCAGATGCGATGCCGGTGCCGGGCGGCGTGAGCCGTCCGGTTCTTTTTGGACGTAAAATGTCCGGGCAACAAAGACGGGCTGAAAACTGGCCCCCATCAGGTTCACCGACAACCCGCAAACGATTTTCCATGGCGCGCTTTGAACAGTTCGAAATCTGGGAGTTCAAGAAGGGACGATGGCAGCTCGCCGCCTCCTTCAGTGATTTCCAGGTCGCGCAAGTCATGGCTCTACACCGCGGCTGCCGGGTGCGGGTCATGCAGGTTATATACGAGGAAGGCAAACCGCCGCAGCAGCAGGTGCTCACCGATATCGGGGCCACGCGTGATGAACCGTAGCTCTGCGGCAAGGGACCAAAGTAACTTGCAGCGTCTGCGGCCCTCCGACATAATGGCGTCGACTCTCCTCCTCCGGTTACTTCCCAAGTACCCTCCCACCTCCTTCCGCCAAACAGCCCTATGATTTGTAGTAACGTTTCCGCCAGCGGCGGAAAAGAGTCTGGCTATGCGGAGAAACAGAGGATTTACGCTCATCGAGCTGCTCATCGTGGTGGCCATCATCCTCACCATTTCGGCCATCGCCATTCCCAGTTTGCTGCGTTCGCGCATCGCGGCCGATGAGGCCTCGGCAGTGGCTTCGATACGCGCCATCACCACCGCGGAACATGCCTACGCGCAGATGTTTCCCAACATTGGATATACCTGCACGCTCAGCGATCTCGGTGCGCCCGCAGCTGGCCAACCGATTGGCCCGACGGCCGCCGGCGGAATTCTGGATTCAGTGCTGGTCGCGGGAGTGAAGCAAGGCTATATCCTCTCGCTTTCAAGCTGCAACGGCTCCCCGAAATCCACTTATAGCTCCGTCGCCGTTCCGGTGACGCCAGGAACCACCGGGGTACGCTCGTTCTGTTCCGACGCGAGCGGTACCATCTGGTTCGCGAGTGATGGCACGGCGGCGACGTGCCAGACGGCGGGCTCGGTCCTGCAGTAGCCAAGGACCCTAAATCGCGTGATTGCCTCCTCACGATTTTCGTCTTACTATCGCCGCACGTGTCCACCACCGGGCAAAACCCAGATCGCATCGTTTCCGCCGCGCCGGTCGATGACGATGCCTCCTTTGAATTAAAGCTGCGGCCACGACGACTGGTTGAATTCATCGGTCAGGCAAAAGTGAAAGATAATCTCGCCGTGGCCATTGAGGCGGCACGCTCCCGTGGCGAAGCCCTGGATCATGTCTTGCTGTACGGGCCGCCAGGACTTGGAAAGACAACGCTGGCCACCATCATCGCCAATGAACTGGAGGCTCATTTTCAGCAGACCTCCGGTCCGGCGCTGCAAATCAAGGGCGACCTGACCGCCGTGCTCACCAACGTCCGCGACAAGCAGGTCCTGTTCATCGACGAAGTGCACCGCCTGCAGCCCGCGCTCGAAGAGCTGCTGTACTCCGCGCTGGAAGATTACAAGCTGGACATCATCATCGGGCAAGGGCCGTCGGCGCGGACGCATACGATTGACGTGCAGCCGTTCACCTTTGTGGGAGCGACAACCCGCGCCGGGCTGCTGTCTTCACCGCTGCGCTCGCGCTTTGGCATCGTGCTGAGGCTGGAGTTTTACACCCACCTGGACCTGAAGGTGATCGTCACGCGCTCGGCCGAGATCCTTGGCGTGCAGATTGATGCCGAAGGCGCCCTGGAGATCGCATCGCGGGCCCGCGGTACGCCACGCATCGCCAACCGGCTGCTGCGGCGCGTCCGCGACTACGCCCAGGTCCGCGGCGGCGGCAAAATCGATCGCGCCACCGCCGAGGCGGCGCTGCAGATGCTCGAGGTGGACCGCTACGGCTTTGACGACATCGACCGCAAGCTGCTGCTCACCATCATCGACAAGTACCAGGGTGGACCGGTGGGAGTGAAGACGTTGGCGGCAACCCTGGCGGAAGAACCGGACGCCATTGAAGAGATCTACGAGCCGTTCCTCATTCAGATCGGGTTTCTCAATCGCACCCCGCAGGGGCGCACGGTTACCCATCTTGCCTACGAGCACTTCGGCATCAAGCCGGGGCAGCGCCAGAACACGCTATTCTAGGCTGCAACGCAAGCTTGGTTGGCTTTTTAGTTCCTGCGAAAGCGGAAGTGCAGCCGCGTACCACCTGCGCAATTCCGCAATCCATTACAATTACCGCTCCCCATGCCCAGCTCTGTCCGCGCTTACGCGAAAATCAATGTCGGCCTCTATATCGGAACCGCGCGCGCTGATGGTTTTCACCAGTTGAGCACGATTTATCGGACCATCGACATGCACGACGTGGTCCGCGTCACCGCCTCCGCCGGGACCGGCATCGAAATTCGTTGCAAGAACCCGCAGGTGCCGCAGGATGAGAGCAATACCTGCTGGCGGGTTGCCGAACGCGTCCTCAGGGCGCTCAAGCAGCGCCGGCGGGTGGTCATCCAGATTGAAAAAAACCTTCCCGTGCAAGGCGGCCTGGGCGCCGGCTCCTCCAACGCGGTCGCTACCATGCTCGCCCTGGAGCGCGAACTTGGGAAGCCGCTTCCCGCGGAGGACAAGCTTTCGATTGCCGTCGAGACCGGCAGCGACGTGCCGCTTTTCCTGATTGGCGGCGCCGTGCTCGGCCTGGGGCACGGTGAACAGGTCTTTCCGCTCGCCGAACCGCCGCTCATGCACCTGGTGGTCGCGACTCCGAACGTCGGGATTTCGACGCCCAAAGCTTTCGCCGACTGGGATTCTTTAACCGCTAACGAGCGGACCGCGTTGACGCCCGCCGCTTCGGCCAGTAGAATTGACGTGTTCAGCCGCTCGATGTTTGCGTGGCTGGCGGGTTCCTTATCCGGTGTTCCTGTCAAGGACAGGGACCGGGCCGAGACACCGCTTCTCGACCTCGTCCGTGCCGGGATCGAAAACGACTTTGAACGAGTCGTCTTTCCTCAGTATCCCGAACTGCGCGAGGTAAAACGTGTCCTGGAGCGCGAAGGCGCAAGGTACGCCTCCTTGTCGGGTTCCGGCTCCGCCTTGTACGGGATTTTTGACACGGCGGAGGCGGCGGAAAAAGCCGCAGGCGCCTTGAAGACACAAGGTATCGAGGCGCGGGCGACGAATTCGCTCAGCCGCGAGCAGTACTGGAAGAATTTGGTAATTTCGGTAAGTAAGTAATTGGTAATTGCGAAGGCAGGGTTTAGGAACCCAGAAAAAGATTACTCAATTACCAGGTTACAAAATTGCCAAATGGGATTGGGCGGTCGACTAATGGTAGGTCAAGTGCCTTTGGAGCACTTTGTCCAGGTTCGAATCCTGGCCGCCCAGCCAACACGGTTGTCGGTGATCGGTTTTCGGTTTTCGATCGCCGAGGTTGCGCAGAACCGACATTGGATAGCCGAGAACAACGAACTTGAGTTACGCGGCACAAAAACAGAGCCCGGCAGTCGATTCCACTGAGGTCCGCACCGCAGCGAGCAACGCTATGGCAACAACGACGGTGGCTACGACGACGACACAAGCACAGAAGGATCCCGGTACGCAGGCGAAGGAGCGCAAGCCGCAGCGCGCGCGCACCGACGACAAGTTGAAAATCTTCTGCGGCACCGCCAATCCGGCGCTGGCCGACGAGATCTGCGCCAACCTCGGGATCCCGCGCGGGCAGACGCATATCACGCGTTTCTCCGACGGTGAGCACTACGTGCAGATCCTGGAGAACGTGCGCGGCGCCGACGTCTTCGTCTTGCAGCCCACCTGCCACCCGGTGGATTCGCACCTGATGGAATTGCTGCTGATGACCGACGCCCTCAAGCGCGCCTCCGCCCGCCGCATCACGCCCGTGATTCCTTACTACGGTTACGCCCGCCAGGACCGCAAGGACAAGCCGCGCTCGCCCATTAGCTCCAAGCTCGTCGCCGACCTGCTGACCACGGCAGGCGCCGATCGCGCTTTAATCGTGGACTTGCACGCGCCCCAGATTCAGGGCTTCTTCAATATTCCGGTGGACCACCTGTTCGCTTCTCCGGTGCTGGTCGGTTATTTCAAGGAGCGGGCGTTTCCCGACCTGACCGTGGTTTCTCCGGACGCAGGCGGCGTGGAACGCGCCAGATTTTTTGCCAAGAAGATGGATTCGGCGCTGGCCATCGTCGATAAGCGCCGCGTCGAGATGGACGTGACCGAGGTGATGCACGTGATTGGCGACGTCCACGGCCGCACTTGCCTCATCCTCGACGACATCATCGACACCGCCGGCACGCTGGTGAAGACCGCGAACGCGCTGATCGAGAGCGGCGCCCGCAAGGTGGTGGCCTGCGCTACGCATCCGGTCCTTTCCGGTCCTGCCATCGAAAGGATTTCCAAGTCGCCGCTGGAGCAGGTGGTGGTAACCAACACCATTCCGCTCAGTGAAGCGGCGCGCAACGAACCCAAGATCAAGGTACTCTCCGTCGCCGGGCTGATCGCCACCGCGATCCGCTCCATCCACGAGGAAACCTCGGTCAGCAAGTTGTTTGCTTAACCCAAAGTCGATCCGTCTGTCAGTCGATTCGTGGTAGCGCTCGTGACTGACCGGCGAGGAGACTGAAAGACAGTCAAGGTTCTAATTATGGCAACGACAGAAATGGAAAAACTCGTAGAAGCGCAGCCGCGCGAGGCCGGCAGCAAGAACGTGGCCCGGCGGGTGCGCAAGCAGGGCAAAGTTCCCGCCGTAGTGTACGGCGCGGGCAAGCAGCCGGTCTCGGTCAGCCTCGATCCCAAGCAGGTCTCGCGCATCCTGCACTCGGAGTCGGGTCACAACACGATTTTTGATTTGCAGCTCGATGGCGAGCGTACCAAGGCGATGATCGTCGACTGGCAGTACGAGCCCATCAAAGGCGCGCTGCTCCACCTCGACCTGAAGCGTATTGCCATGGACCAGCGGCTGAAGGTGGCAGTGCCGATCATGCTCAAGGGCGAGGCCGCCGGCGTGAAGCAGCAGGGCGGAATCCTGGATCACGTGCTGCGCGAGGTGGAAGTCGAGTGCCTGCCGGGCGACATCCCGAGCCACGTCGATGCTGACGTCAGCCACCTGGTATTCGGCCAGTCGCTGCGCGTCTCCGATCTGCCGCTGGACCGGAGCAAGGTGAAGGTCCTTACTCCGGCCGAGCAGGTCGTGGCGCACGTCACCTCGGTGAAGGAAGAAGTTGCGCCCACCCCGGAAGCGGCCGCTGCCGAAGCTGCCGCCGTCCCGGCCGAGCCCGAGGTCATCAAGAAGGGCAAACAGGAAACAGCCGAGGAAGGCGCCGAGGCTGCTCCCGAAAAGGCGGAAAAGCCCGAGAAGGCCGAGAAGAAGGAGAAGAAATAAGTTTCACGTTGCAAGGTTTCACGTGGCACGTTGCCGGGCTTGGCTCGTGAAACGGAAACCTGAAACGTGAAACCTGGCACGGCATGAAGCTCGTCGTCGGACTTGGAAATCCCGGCATCGAGTACCAATTCACGCCGCACAACCTCGGGTTCCTGGCGGTGGACCGCATCGCCGAGCAGTACGGGGCCGAGCTTAACAATCGTCGCTGCCAGGCCATGACCGGCAAAGCGCGCATCGGTGCGGAAGAAGTGGTGCTGGCCAAGCCCGAGACGTACATGAACTTGAGCGGGCTGGCGGTGCGCGATCTGGTTGGCGAGTTGGAAATTGATCCGGTCCGCGACCTGGTGGTGATTTATGACGAGCTCGACTTGCCCTGGGGCACCATCCGAATCCGCGAGCGCGGCGGAACGGCGGGACACAACGGGCTCGAGTCGGTGGTGAACGCGCTGGGCACACAGGATTTTCTGCGCGTCCGGCTCGGAATCGGGCCCGACTTTAAGGTGGGCGACGGCGCCAAGTACGTGCTGTCGCAGTTGAAGAAGTCGCAGTACGAGGTGGTGGACCAGGAACTGGATGCTGCTGTTGAAGCAGTGAAGGTGATTTTCACCGAAAGCCCGGCGGCGGCGATGACCCGCTTTAACCGGAAGGCTGGCGGAGCGGCAGACGAAGAGTGATCGATAGCGGCGGAATTCATTCCGCCGTCGCAGCCAGTAATTGGACGGAATAAGCCCCGTCGCCACGCAATTCAGGCTTTGCTGAGAGCTGAAAGCTGATCGCTAACAGCTTCAGCAGGAGAAGAAAATGGAACGCACTTATGAATTGATGTTTATTGTCCGCCCGGACGTGGTGGACGAAGAGCTGGACCGGTTGATTTCCACGTTGGAATCGCAGGTGAGCACCGCCGGGGGCACGCTGAAAAATGCCGAGCGCATGGGCAAGCGCCGCCTGGCCTACATGGTGCGCGGTTTCCAGGACGGCATGTACGTGCTGTTCACCATTGAAGGCACCGGGCAGGTGGTGCGCGAGTTGGAACGCCGCCTGCGTGTCACCGAGCAGGTGATCAAGTTCATCACTGTGCGGATTGACGAAGAGCAGAAGCGGCTGAACAAGATCAAGGCCCTGCGCGATGCACGCGTCAAGGCGAAACCCGCTCCCGCGGCCGAAGCCGCCGACGCCGGCAGCGAAGCAGCGCCGGCAGCGGTTTAACCCGTTTCAAGTTTTGCGTTTCGCGTTTCACGAGGTGAAGTTGGGCCCGGTAACGCGGTGACGTGAAAGCTTGAAAGATGAAACTGGGAACATTTTTTAGAGAGGACTCATGGCAGACGAAACTACCCGTACCGCAGCTCCCGCAGGAGCCAATGGCGGCGAGACCGCGAGCGCTGCGCCGACGCAGAGCTCCGGCCCTGGCGCCGGTCCGCGCGGACCGCGCCCACAGCGACCCGGCGGATCCCGCGAGGGCGGCCGCAAGTATTTCCGCCGCAAGAAGGTTTGCAAATTTTGTGTCGAAAAAATCGACTCCATCAATTACAAGGACGTGCGGCTGCTGGCGCAGTTCGTGGCCGAGAGTGGGAAGATCGTGCCGCGGCGCCTGACCGGGGTTTGCACTCCCCACCAGCGCCGGCTTTCCACCGCCATCAAGCAGGCACGAAACATCGCCCTGCTGCCGTTCGCGGGAAGAGCGTAGTGGTGGAGCGGCGGAATTGATTCCGCCGGTCACAGCCAGTAACTCGACGGAATCAATTCCGTCGCTACACGGAGACATAACATGGAAGTGATTCTGAAAGAAGACGTGCCCAAGCTGGGCTCGCGCGGCGACGTGGTCAGGGTGGCCGAAGGATACGGGCGCAATTTTCTGTTGCCCAAGAAGCTCGCGATTGAAGCGACCGCGGCCAATAAGACAGTCATCGAGCAAATGAAGGCCGCTGCGGTCCGCCGCATGCAGAAGGACAAATCAGATGCGGAAGCGCTGGCCGGGCAACTGTCAGGCGTCACCATAACTTTTCATCGCCGCTCCGGCGAGCACGAGCAGTTGTTCGGCTCGGTGACCTCCAGCGACGTGGCCGCGGAACTGGACAAGAAGGGCTTTAACATCGATCGCCGCAAGATCCACCTGGACGAGCCCATCAAGACGGTCGGAGAGTTCAAGGTTCCGGTGCGCCTGTTCAGGGACGTGACCGCGCAGGTCAAGGTCGAAGTCCACAAGGAAGCCGAAGAGCAGTAAGATCGAGCTCGCCGGAATTTCACCAAGCAGGGCCAAGTGCCCTGCTTATTCGTTTGTTTTCAGTTGTTTCATGGGCTCCGGAGTCAAGTGCCTGGAACCGTCACAACGCGGCGCCGAACTACGGAGCCGGGCTCGGTTTGCTGCTCACCATTCGGCCCCTGCCACGTCCAAAGCATTGGCAGTGAATTGATTGGCTCCGATTGTAAAAAGCCGTACTGGGCAGTCAGCCAGTGCAGAGCGGAGCGGACGTGGAGCAAATACCATGCCGGCCGAGGCGGCGGCGATCCCATTTCCGGGCGGTGAGCTGAAACGCATGGAACAGGCTCGTCCAAACGATTCATCGTCGAGTCGGGGGCGTATGGCATCGGGTGGCATCCGGCGCGTGGACGATACGGTCCTGATCCGGGAAGCGCAGGCGGGCAACAGCCGCGCTTTCGAAGAGCTGGTCCGGCAGTATGACCAGGCGGTGCTTCGCCTGGCATTGCACTTGACCGGTTCGGAATCTGACGCGCAGGACATCTACCAGGAAGCCTTCCTCAAAGCGTACCGCTCGGTGGCCAAGTTCCGCTTCGAGTGCTCCTTCTACACCTGGCTGTATCGCATCGTGACCAATCTCTGCCTCGACCACCTGCGCAAGAAACAGGTTCGCAAGGAAGACGCTCCCGTGGTGTCCGATTCCGACGGCGAAGAATTCAGCATTATCGACCAGGTTGCCGACGATCGCGCGCACAGCAACCCGGAGCACGACCTGATGCGCCGCGAGCTGGGAAAGAGCATCAACACCGCCCTGGGCAAGCTTTCGGGCCGGGAGCGAATGGTTTTTGAATTGAAGCATTACCAGGGACTCAAGCTGCGCACCATCGGTGAAATGCTGAACACCACCGAGGAGACAGCCAAGAACACGTTGTTCCGGGCTACGCAGAAGCTGCGCGCGTCCCTGGCGGAAATGAGATGACGTCATGAACTGCGATTGGGTGAAGGGAAACATCACGCTGTACGTTTACGACGAGCTGGCCGACGACAGCCGCTACGAACTGGAGCAGCACGTCGCCCGCTGCGGCGCCTGCGCCGCGGAACTGGAGAGCGCGCGCGCCTTCCGCACCACCATGTCGGAGATGCCGCAGCTGGAGCCCACTCCCAACCTGCTGGCCGCCTCGCGCATGCGTTTGCAGGAAGCCCTGGAAACCGCCGAGCAGAATCGCGGCTGGCGCTTCCTCGATCCTGTGCTTTGGCTGCGGCAGATGAAGTTCTCGCCCGCCCTTGCCGCGGTCCTTCTCATCCTTGGATTCGCCGGCGGCATCGGGACCGCCTGGCGCATGGTCCCGCGGGCAGGAAGCGCGCAACTGCTTCCCGGCGGCAACAGCGCCTCCCCGAATGAAGCGTCCATCGCAGGAATCAGCGAGATCACCCAGGTGCCGGGCAGCGACAAGGTGGAAATCAAGTACGACACCACGGTCCCGCAGAAGGCGGAGGGCTCGCTCAACGACCAGCGTATCCAGCAATTGCTGCTGTTTGCCGCCCGCAACAATTACAACCCCGGCGTGCGCCAGAACGCGGTGGACCTGGTTTCACAAAAGCCGGAAGAGTTGCGTTTCCGCGAGTCGCTGAAAGCCTCGTTGCTCTACGACAGCAACCCGGGCGTGCGCCTAAAGGCACTGGAATCGCTGGCCCCGTACGTCCAGCAAGACACCAGCGTGCGCGATGCGGTGTTACAGGCGCTGCAAAACGACAGCAATCCCGGCGTCCGCGCCGAAGCCTTGCGCTTCCTGCAGCCGGTGCGCGCCGACAGCGCCGTACGCGTGGTGCTGGAAAAACTGGCTTCCAATGACCGCAGTGAGTTCATCCGCCAGCAGGCCAGCCATGTACTGGCTTCCCTGCCGGAGATTGATTAATAAACCGGAGCGACCTGGTCGAACCGGGAATATGTTTGTGGAGGAGATAGGAGACGGAAGTGAAACGCAATCATACATTCGCGCTGCTGGCGGTGATGGCGATGGCCGCGCTGCCGCTGTTCGCGCAGATCAGCAATTCCAACAGCAGAATTACGCGCGACGGCGGCGGCTGGGTCGAGGAGGTCACCGGCACCATTCCGGCGCCGGGCAGTCTGCGGGTCAATACCGATACCGGTTCCATTGAAGTCCAAGGCGGATCGCAAAAGGACGTCACCTATACCATCCGCAAGCGCGTCAACGGCGGCTCGGAAGAGAATGCGCGCCGCGACCTGGCCGGCTTCCGTATCGTCGCCATGAAGCACGGTGAGGTTGCTGCCATCGAGGGCGTCAATGACCGCCACTATGGCCGCCTTTCGGTGGAGTTCCACATCCAGGTTCCGCGCGAGCTGCAGCAGGTGCGTGCCAGCACCGAGGGCGGCAACCTCAACCTGCGCAACTTGTCCGGCCGCGTGACCGCGCAGTCGGGCGGCGGGAATATCACTCTTGCCGGCCTGGGCGGTGAAGTCACCGCCAACACCGGGGGCGGCAGCATTGATGTCGCCGATGTGACGAACACGCTCACCGTGAACACCGGCGGCGGCAACATTAAGATCAACGGCTCGAAAGGCAAGGTGAGCGCCAGCACCGGCGGCGGATGGATCGCGCTCACGGGCGCTTCCGACGCGGTGAAGCTCACCACCGGCGGCGGCAACGTGAAGGTGCAACAGTGCGGCTCGGAGCTGCACGTTACCACTGGCGGGGGCAGCATCGAGGTGGGCGAGGTCAGCGGCAACGCACGCATGGAAACCGGGGGCGGCAGCATTCGTTTGACGTCGGCTCGCGGACCCGTCATCGCCAACACCGGCGGCGGCAGCATTGAGCTCTATAAGCTCATGCAGGGTGCGCGCGCGGAAACCGGCGCCGGACCGATTACCGCCGAATTCCTCGGCATCGGCACCGACTCCACCTTGCAGACATCGGTGGGGGACGTCATTGTGTACCTCGGCCCGCAGGCGAAGGTCACCGTCAAGGCCGAGCTCGACATGGCCAACGGGCACAAGATCCGCTCCGACTTTCCGGACCTGAAGATCACCACCGACGGCGCCGAGTATGGCCCCACGAATTATTACGCCCAGGGATCGCTGAATGGCGGCGGCCCGGTGCTGCGCGTGCGCACCATGTCCGGCAACATCGAATTCCGGCGCGCCCGCTAGTCGTGGCGCGATTACGACTTTCATACGAGGGCTGACACAGCTTGGGGGATGGAGAAGAGCAGAGGACAATCATGAAGAGGTTCATTGACTTCCTAATTCTTTTGGTTGTGCTAGGCACGGTGGCCGCAGCCCAGGCCCCAGCGCCGGCAGCTCCGGCCAAACCCGCGGCACCGGCAGCGCCCGCAGTTCCGGCCAAGCCGGCTGCGCCCGCAGTTCCGGCGACGCCGGCCAAACGATATTCTTACCTTGGTGTAACCGTGCACGACGTCACGCCGGAAAAGGCCGCGTCCTTGAAGTTGAAGGAAGCGCGGGGCGCCGAAGTCGTGCTGGTGGATTCCGACAGTCCCGCCGGCAAGGCGGGCCTCAAGGTGCATGACGTCGTTCTCTCGTTTAACGGCCGCAACGTGAAGACTCCCGAGGAGCTGCGCAGGCTCATCCGCGACACCCCGCCCGAGCAGACGGTTGAGCTTGGCATCAGCCGGGACGGCCAGCCACTGACGATCAAGGCGCAATTGGCCGACCGCCATCGAATAACCATCGTCGAGCCTCGTGTCAAAAACCGGATTGTCCGCATCCCGCGGATGGAGATACCGATCATCACCACCTTCGCGCGCCGCGACGGCGTGGTGGTGGAGAACCTGACGCCACAGTTAGGCGAAGTCTTCGGAATCAAAGACGGCCAAGGGGTGCTGGTTCGCTCGGTCGAGAACGGCAGCGCCGGGGAAACAGCTGGGCTGCACGCCGGTGACGTTATCGTCCGCATCGGCAACCAGCGCATCTCCGGCACCTCGGACTGGAACCGTGCCCTGCGCGAGCAAAAGCCCGGTCCGGTACAGCTCGGAATCATGCGCGACAAGCGCCAGCAGACACTCTCGCTGAACCTGCCGGAGAGCAGTGGCGAGCAAACCATCATCATCCCGGGCGACGCGTTCGCCAAAGGCATGGAGCATTTTGCCGACGGAATGAAGGACTTCCACGGACAGATGTTCGATTTCGAAGGCTTGCAGCCTGAAATCGAGCGCTCCATGCGCGAAGCCCAGGAAAAGATCCAGCGCGAACTGGAGCGCAGCCAGCGTGAAATCGAGCGCGCACAGCGCCAAGCCCAACGCGCACAAGAGCAAGCCCAGCGCGCGCAGGAGCGAGCGGAACGCGAGCGTGAACGGGCGCAGGAGCAGGCCGAACGCGCGCAGGAGCAGGCGCAGGAACAAGCCGAACACGAGCGGGAACGAGCGCAGGAGCAGGCCGAACGCGAGCGTGAACGGGCGCAGGAGCAGGCCGAACGCGAGCGATCGTTGCAACAACAGCAACCGCCGGATACAGCGCAGCCGCAACCGCCTCAACCGCCGAAGCCGCCGTTGTCCGAGAAGTAATTTGCGGGACCAATGTTTCGGACCTGGGGCCGCGAGCTGATCGCGGCCTTTTCAATTGTCGGGGAGTTCCGCGCAAATGACTCCCAATTCCCAATCCCCTATCTCCCAGCCACTTCTTGCAAAGCCATATAATCCGGAAAACATCGCTGACATCGTGGGCTCGACTTGCGAGGACCCTGAATGAAATGGCAACGGCTCATCTTTCCGCTCCTTGTGGTTGCATCTGCCTCTGCCCAATCGGTTCCGGCTGAGGTCCAGGCGGCGTATGCCGACGCGCATGCGTTGTATATCGACATTCACCAGCATCCGGAACTGTCGTCACACGAAACCCAGACCGCCGCAAAGCTGGCCGGCAGACTGCGCAGCCTCGGTTACCAGGTCACGGAGCATGTCGGCGGCACTGGGGTTGTTGCCCTTCTCAAAAACGGCGTGGGGCCCACCATTATGCTTCGCACCGAACTGGACGCGCTTCCGGTCGAGGAGAAAACCGGCCTGCCATACGCGAGCACCGTGCACGTGAAAGATGACGGCGGCCGGGATGTTGCTGTGATGCATGCCTGCGGCCACGATCTGCACATGGCTGCGCTCGAGGGCACGGCAGCAATCATGGCGCGGAGCAAAGATAGCTGGCACGGGACCCTGGTCCTGATCGGCCAGCCCGCCGAGGAAACCACCGGGGGCGCGGAAGGGATGATCAAAGACGGCTTGTTCACCCGTTTCCCGCGCCCCGACGTCGCTATTGCCATGCACGTCGGCAATGAACTGCCCGCGGGCAAGGTGGGCATAACGCCGGGGATTTTTTCCAGCAATTCCGACTCGCTGCGCATCACCATTTACGGCAAAGGCGGGCACGGCTCGGCGCCGCAGACCGCGGTGGATCCGATCGTCATCGCCGCCCGCACCATTGTCGCCCTGCAGACGATTGCCTCGCGCGAGGTCAGGCCCGGCGAGATGGCCGTAGTGACCGTCGGCTACATTCGTGCCGGGACCAGGAACAACATCATTCCCGACCAGGCCGAACTGGGTCTCACTGTGCGCACCTATAAGCAGGATGTGCGCCAGAAAGTGCTGGCTGCGATCACCCGCATCACCAGGGCAGAAGCGCAGGCCGCGGCCACTCCCCGCGATCCTTTGATCGAGAGGTTGGAAGGCACCGACGCCGTGTATAACGATCCCGGGCTCGCGCAGCGCCTCAAAACTGCCTTGGAAGCCAAGCTCGGCAAAGACAACGTCATTGCCGAAGGGCCACACACACCGTCGGAAGATTTTTCCGATTTCGTCAAAGCCGGGGTGCCGGGCTTTTACTTCAGCCTCGGGGGAGCGGACCCGCGGAAGCTGGCGCAGGCCAAGGCCGCCGGGACCACCTTACCGTCCAATCACTCTGCCTTGTTCGCGCCCGTGGTCGAGCCCGCCATGGAGACTGGAATGACGGCCGAAGTCGCCGTGTTGCGTAACCTGCTGAACGCATCGCCGGAGGAGTTGCACCGGCTGACGGAGGAACCGCCGCAATGAGAGGACGACAAAGAGTCGGGAATCAGTGACTGGTAAACAGCAGGCAGATTCGGGGAGCCGGCGCTAGTTGGTGCTCGGCGCCAACTCGGCCAGCAGCACGCGGTTGCGTCCGCTCTGCTTGGCCCGGTACAGGGCGTCATCGGCCGCCTTGACCAATTCATCGCGGGTGCGGCCGTTCAGCGGGAAACTGGCCACTCCCGCGGTCACCGTCACCGGCCGCGGCACACCGGGAAACGACCATCCTTCCACCACCTTGCGCAGTTTTTCGGCCACTCCCTGTGCCTGGTCGCCCGGGGTCTGCGGCACCAGGATGACAAATTCTTCCCCGCCATAGCGGCACGCGAAATCTACTTTGCGAAGATGCTGGGAGAAAATCGTGGCCACCTGGCGCAGCGTTTCATCACCCAGCAGGTGCCCGAACTCGTCGTTCAACTTCTTGAAGTTGTCGACGTCGAGCATGATGATGGAGAGATCGTTCTGATAGCGCTGGGCGCGCTCGATCTCCTCCGCGATCCTCATCTCGAAGTAGCGCCGGTTGTGGATGCCGGTCAGCCCGTCCAGGTACGCCATCTGGCGGACTTTCTCGAAATAGCGGGCGTTCTGGATGGCGGTGGCGCAAATGTCGGCGACCGACTCCAAGGGCTGTCCCTCGGCGAGGGAAAATGCATTCGCCCGCGCGCTTTCCAGGGTCAGCACGCCGATCGCTTCTCCCAGCGAGACCAGCGGCAAGCACATCTCCGATCGAGTCTCCTCGTATCTCAAGACATAACCCGGGGCGTGGCTGACGTCGTTCTCCACCACCGGTTTTCCCGAGCTGACGGCGAGCCCGCAAATCCCCGCGCCCGCGGGCAATGCGGCGCCCACCGGCAAGCGTGGCGTCAGCTTGCCTTCCTGGGCCCGCAACACCAGTTGACCTTCCTCGAGCAGCAGCACCGAGACATGGTCGGCGGCAAACGACTGCCGGATTACCTGGCACGACTTCCGCAGCAGCTCGTCGATGTCGAGCACGGCCGTCGTCTGTCGCGCGATGGTGTTGATGGCCTCCAGTTGCGCCGCCTTGCGTTGCTCCGCCGAATACAGCTTGGCGTTCTGCAGTGCGATCGATGCCTGCGTCGAAAACAGCGTCAACAGGTCGATCGTCTCGGGGTCGAAGAATTCCTCCTGATCGCTCTGGCAATCGAGCACTCCCACTACTTCGTCGCGCACGATCAGCGGGATCGCCAGTTCCGACTTGGTGCTCGGAATCGACATGATGTAGCGCGGGTCGTGTTCCACCTTGGGCGCGTAAATCGGCCGCTTCAGTTTGGCCGCGGTCCCCGGCAATCCCTTGCCCAGCGGAATGTCCGCCACTTCGGTCTGCTGGGTCCACCCGGTATGGGAGCGCACCCGCAAGATGTTCGTCTCCGGATCCAGCAGGACAATGGCGACGCGCTGGAGATGAAAATAGTCACGCAGAATCGACAGGATCTGGCTCAGCACCTCGTCCAGATCAAAGGTGGAGATCACAGCCTGGCTGGCGTCGTAGAGGATCGCGATCTTCTGCATGCATCGCTGCCCGGGAGGGTAGCGAAAGAATTCCAGCCCGGGAAGAGCGCTAGTTTACCGCATCATTTGCCGCCCGCACCTGCACTTTTTCTGCGCCCGGCCAGCTCGATTACGCCATAGACCGCCACGCAGACCCAAAAGTCGATCACCAGCCCCAGGTCGATGCGCGCCATCCCGTGCCTTCCCGACGGCGGCAGCAGCGGCATGATGATCAGGAAATAAATGGCATTCCCCACCACCACTGCGATCAGTGATTGGAAGAAATTCGGCCGCACTTCCGGTTTGGATGCGCCCCCGGAGAGCCCGCCGGTGGCTCTATAATCAACCTTTCGATGGAGCCGGTAATCCTCTCTTTCCAGGACGCTCGCCACCGCGTCGAGCAAGCCGCCGCGCAGCTTCGTCCCGCCGAAGCGGAAGGGTGCGAACTCCTTCTGGCCGGCGGCCGCATTCTTGCGGAAGCGGTCATGGCCGACCGCGATTTTCCGCCGTTTCCTCGCGCCACCCGTGATGGTTATGCGGTTCGCGCCGCCGATGTCGCCAAGGTTCCGACCCGCCTGAAGCTGGTGGGAGAAATTCGCGCCGGGGGGCCGCCACCATCGCTCCAGATCCGCGCCGGCGAGTGCATCGAGATCATGACCGGCGCTCCGGCGCCCGCAGGCGCCGATGCCGTGGTCATGGTCGAGTACACCTCGCGCACGGCAGATACGGTCGAAGTCCAGCGCAGCGTCTCCGGCGGCGAAAACATTGTTCCCGCCGGCGCCGAGGCCCAGCGAGGAGAAACACTGCTTTCCTGTGGCACACGCCTGACGCCTGCCGCCATCGCGGTCGCCGGATCCTGCGGATGCCACGAAGTGCGCGTGTACAAGCGCCCGAACGTCGCAATCCTCTCCACTGGCGACGAACTGGTAGACATCGCCGCCGATCCCGCTCCCAACCAGATCCGCAATTCCAACAGCTATTCGCTCGCGGCCCAGGTGCACGCCGCCGGCGGAGTACCGGTTGTGCTGCCCATCGCGCCCGACGAAACCGCAGCCTTGCGGCATCTTGTGAAGCAAGGTCTGGCTTCCGACCTGCTCCTGCTCTCCGGCGGGGTCAGCATGGGCAAGTACGACCTGGTCGAGCAGGTGTTAACCGAGTTGGGCGCCGAGTTCTTCTTTACCGGCGCGCAGATTCAGCCGGGGCGGCCCATCGTGTTCGGGCGCGCACCCGTCCGCGCGGGCGCTCTGCCCACGTACTTTTTCGGATTGCCGGGAAATCCGGTTTCGACCATGGTCTGCTTCGAGTTGTTCGCGCGCGCGATGGCGGAAGCGCTCGCCGGCGTTTCCCCGCGCAAGATGCTGTTCACCCAAGCGCGCCTGAAATCCGAGGTGAAGGTGAAAACCGGCCTGACACGATTCCTGCCTGCCATCCTTGGCGGCGAGTTCGAGCGCACCGAGGTCGAACTGGTGAAATGGCAGGGCTCCGGCGACATGGCCGCCACCGCGCGCGCCAACTGTTACCTAGTGGTTTTGCCCGACCGCGAAAAGCTTGCCGCCGGCGAAATGGTTCCTGTTCTCGAGGTCTAGTGGCCCCAAGTACGCATCTTTTCACTGCCGGCGCGCCGGAATAGGATGTTCAGGTGGACGAGAAGAAGCTGTTCTGGCTGATTTTTTTCATCTTGAGCCTGGTCGCCGATTTCGTGCTGCCGCTGGTTTGGGGCTTGCTGGCATCGATTCTCATTCTGTTTTTCAGTTGGTGGGTGGTGTACCGTAGCGGCTGGATTGCATGATTGCCGAACGGCGGAAGTGCGGAATGGCTGAATTGACACCATCGCTGTGGCGGAGAGTTCATGGCTAAAAGCCTTTCTCACTACGATAAATCTGGACGCGCTCGCATGGTGGACGTCTCCGGGAAGCCGGTCAGCCAGCGCCAGGCCGAGGCCAGTGCCTTTGTCGTTATGTCCCCTGAAGTGTTGAAAAAGCTGACGCAGAACCCCAAGGGGGATCCGCTGGAAGTGGCGCGCGTGGCTGGAATCATGGCCGCCAAGCGAACCTCGGAGCTGATCCCGATGTGCCATCCGCTGCCGCTCAGCGTGGTTGACGTTGAAGCGCGCGTGCGCCACAATGGCGTCGCCATTGCCTCCAGAGTAACCACCAACGCGGTCACGGGCGTCGAGATGGAAGCGCTGGTAGCCGCCAGTGTCGCTGCCCTGACCGTGTACGACATGTGCAAGGCGCTCGATAAGGGGATCGAGATCCGCGAGATCGTGCTGCAGAGCAAGTCGGGGGGAAAGAGCGGCGACTATCGGCGCAAGGCTCAAGCAAGGCGCAAGGCAGACTGAATCATCCATGCCATCCAACGTCAGAGTCCTGCTGGTAGACGACAATCCCATGGTGCTGGGGATCCTGCGGCAGGCGCTCGAGAACATGGCGAACATCAGCACCGCGGGCGACGGCGCCGACGCTCTGCTCAAGATTATCGACGAGCCTTTCGATCTCATCATCAGCGATTACCAGATGAACGGCATGGACGGCCGCGCCCTGTTCGACAAGATCAAGGCACGTGCTTCCACCTCGCGCATTCCCTTTATCCTGATCGCCAGCAAGGGCGACATCGACGAGAAGCTGAAGCTGCTGCAAGACCGAGTCGAGGACTTCATCGAGAAGCCGTTCTTCATCAAGGAAGCGGCGGGCAAGATCAAGCGCATTATCGACAAGATCGCGCTGGAGAAGCTGGCCCGGGAAGCTCCCACCGCGGATGGGAAACTCCGCGGCAGCCTAGCGCAGATGAATGTCATCGACCTGCTGCAATCGCTCGACCTGGGCCGCAAGAGTTGCCTGCTGACGCTGACCAACGATGGCGATCGCTGCGAAATCTACTTCCGCGACGGGCAAATTAACCATGCGGTTTACGGCAGCGTGAAGGGCGACGAAGCCGTGTTCAAGGTGCTGAGCTGGACCGGGGGAAATTTCCAGATTGATTTCAACGGCCAGAGCGATCAGCAGTCCATCGCGCGCTCGACGCAAGGATTGCTTATGGAAGGCCTGCGCCTGCTCGATGAAGCCAGCAAAGAAGCCGAAGATAATGTCCTGGAATCGTAGTTTCCCCGCGCTACCGCCATGGCGACAGTCGGGTAAGATTGGCTGAAAATGGCTGATCTGGTTTAATCTGCCCGCCAATGGAATTCACCGCCGCAGTCATCACCATGAGCGATTCCTCAGCTGCCAAAAAGCGCGAGGACCTCTCCGGTCCGGCGGTACGACGGGCGCTGGAGGCGAAGAAATTTCGTGTGGTCGCCAGCGCGGTGGTGAGGGACGACCAGTCCGATATCGAGGTTGCGCTGATGGAAATGTGCCACCAGGCGCAACTGGTCGTGACCACCGGCGGCACCGGCATCGCCGCGCGCGATGTCACGCCGGAAGCGACACGCTCGGTAGCAGACAAGATCGTGGAAGGAATTGGCGAGCGGATGCGCTCCGAAGGGGGCACCAAGACGCCGCTGGCTGCCCTCAGCCGGGGAATTTGCGCAACGCGGGGAAAGTCGCTGATCCTGAACCTGCCGGGAAGCCCGACGGCGGCAACCGAATCGCTGGCCGCGGTGATTGACATCCTGCCGCACGCGCTGGAACTGCTGGCGGGAAAAACCGAACACTCTCCACAATAAAGCTGCTTTTGCGTGCGCAGACACGTGCGCAGACAATGGAGCTGATTGCGGAATTGCCGAACTGCGGAATCGGGTAATTGAAAAACCTCTTCGATCGACGCCATTCCGGAACTCCGCGTTCGTTCGTTCGCGCCCGAAACGTCGATGGTGTTGAAGATGGGAGTTCCTCGGTGCCCTCTGTGGCTAAATCCGTTCTAGCGCGGCTGGTAAAATTCCCTGCTTGCGAACGATAGGAAATCTACTCGCCCGCTGGTCGGCCTTTTTGTGGGCGCTGCTTAAGCCGCTTGGTGCCTGGGGCGTGTTTGCCATTGCCGGAATCGATTCGGCGCTGTTCGGGCTGCCGCTGGATCCGGTGGTGGCCAGCTACGTGTACCAGGAGCCCCACCTGTTCTGGCTTTACACAATCATGGCTGCGGCGGGCTCGGCCTTCGGCAGCCTGATCATCTACGGCATCGGCTATGAAATGGGCGAACTGGTGCTGGAGAAGCGCATGGGCGCGGCCAAGTTCGCGCGCATGCGGGAACGCTTCGAACGCCACGAGTTTCTCACGCTCATGCTGCCGGCGATGATGCCGCCCCCGTTCCCGTTCAAGCTGTTCGCGCTTTCAGCGGCCGTCTTCGAAATGCACTTCAGCCACTTCATGCTGGCCATCTTCGCCGGACGCGTGGCCAGATTCCTGATCCTTTCCCTGCTGGTTCTCAAGTTCGGCCCGCGCGCGGCAACTCTGGCCGTTTACCTGATTCGATCGCATCTCGCGTGGCTGCTGGTGGGGCTGGGGCTGGCGGTAATCTTCGGGGTCGCGTTCTGGTTGCGGATGAAGAAGAGACGGGCGATTTGAGCCGTCTGCGTAGCGACGGAATTTATTCCCTAGTGGCTGCTGGTCTTACGCCCTTGCCGGAGCGGGGCGAAGCAGTTGAACCAGCGCCGGCACGCCGAACATCACGGCGGTAAACAAGGCGTCCGATAAGAACTGGTTGCGGAAGAACGGCAACGCCGCGGCATAGCACAGATACAGACCGTTCAAGGAGTGCGGGTACATGGTCCACGCCAGCCACACGGCAAAGTTGCTGACCAGGAAGAATCCAATGGAGGCGGCCAGCGCCGCTCCCGCGATACGCAGCGGGCGAGTATTCTGGCGCAGCAGGGTACCGATGCTGAGCACCGCCGCGTACCAGGCAATCGTGACCACGTGGTCGAGCGTATAGGGATAGCCGTAGACAAACCTGGTCAGCGCGACATCGGCTCCGGCGAGCAGCAGCACCGGGATCCATGCATGCTTGCGCGGGCCGCGCGCGCCAAAGAACAGCAGCGCGGGGGTCACGGGCGCAAAGCTCAACGGAATGGAAAGGAACCGCATTGCCACCGCGAGCACGATAAACAGATACGCGAGCATGAATGCCTCCGCAAAGAACCGGGGATGATTTTCCTGCCGGGAAGCAGGGAACGTCAAGTCGATGCGGAATCTGCCCGGCGGATTCCTCAATCGGGGTGCGGGGACCGCGAACCGAACCACGCCGTCACATCGTGCAGGTTGCGATCGAGCAGGACACTGGCGCCGAGGGTACGTCCGCCGCGGCGTGGGCGATCGGGATATTCGAAGCGCAGGTCGTAAAAGCGCACCACGTAGGCTTCGTTTCCGGCCAGGTCGAAGCCGAAGGTCCGGCCGTCAACGCGCTCGACCTCCAGCATGGGATATTGCGCCCAATCGAGGTAGACGCGTCCCAGGCGGGTGTTCTTAGCGGCCTGGGTGACCGGCGTCTCCTCGGGCTTGTAGCGGGTTTCGCTGCGCGCGGCGGGATCCACCTCAGGAGTCAGTGAGTCCACGGTGACGCGCTCGAAAAAATTCTGGGTCTCGGTCACGCCATACCACTTGAAAGGATTCAGGTAGTAGGGGAAGGCGGAAACGCGAATGGGATCGGCCCCGTGATAGAGACGCGCATTGAGGGCGGCCACGGCGCGGCGATGCTGGTAATCGCGCACACCCCAGAGCGCGACCATCAGCACCAGGGCCACGATAGCGCCCGCGCGGCCGCGTGGCTTGCGTCGCGCGCCGATTTCTTCGTTGATGAGCGCGAACAGCGCCGGCAGCGCCAGGCCTGCGAAGAAAAAGAGGTAGAGCAGCGGCTCAAAGATGAAAACGATGTCCCACGAATACCATCGGTAGGAAAAGGGCTCGAAAGGACGCACGCCGTAGTTGTTCGTGTAGTCGAGCAGGATGTGGCTGAAGCCGGCGATTAACGCGAACAGGTAGAGCCATCCCCAGCGCGGTGTTTTCGGCAGAGGCGGGCCGCTTGCCGCGCCAGCCGGTTTGGGCTTGAGCCGTCGCTTGACAAGCCATACCAGGTACACGAAACCGATCACGACGGCGGCAACGAAGGGCACGCCAACCAGAGTGTGGGTGATGCCGCGGTGATGCGCGAAGCCCTCGATGGGACTTTTGAAGTACCAGAGAACATCGAGGTCGGCGGCTTCGGCGGCCAGCACACAGGTAGTGGTGGCAAGCAGAGTTTTGCGGTTGAGCCCGGCGGCCCGCGAGATGCAAGCGCCGGTGAGGAAGTGGGTGAGCGGTTCCAAGCCTTACCAAAATAACATCGGTGGTGAACCTGAGCGGAATGAAGAATGCAGAATGCAGATTGAAGAAGGCGAGAGGCGCAAACGTGAATTCCAGTATTCTTCATTTCTCTGCGTCCTTCCGGCCTCCGGAAGAATCCTTCTGCTGTCGAACACCAAGAGGATCCGATGAGCAAACCTGTTCCTGATGGCGCCCGCGCCGAGGTGGAGACGACAGTGGAGTTGAAGCACACGCTGGCCGCGATTCATGCCGCGTTTCCGCCGCTCTACTCAACGCCGCAGATGATCCAGTTGATGGAAGAAGCATGCTTTTGGGCGCTGCAGCCCTACCAGGAAGGCGACGAGATCACCGTCGGAACGCACGTCAACGTGTCGCACAAGGCGGCGACCGGGATCGGCAGCAAGGTGCGAGCTGAGGCCGTGATGGAGTCCTTCGATGGGCGCTTCTACACCATGCGGGTGCGCGCCTGGGACGAGAACAACGAGATTGGTAGCGGCACGGTGAACCGCGCGTTCGTCAGCGTGGGGAAATTCATGGCCAGGATGAAAGGAAAGGGCGCCTAGACATCTGTATTTCTTACTGCCACTGATAAACGCTGCTCAACCCTGATAACCCACCAAAGAATCGGTGCTGATGAGTGTTCATCAGTGGCTGATCCTTCTAGAATCAAACCCGGATGCCATTGAATTTCAACCTGCTCGGGCAATCCGGCTCCGCCCGGCGCGCTCGCCTCTCTACTGCGCATGGTCCGGTGGAGACCCCGGTATTCATGCCGGTGGGCACGCAGGCAACGGTAAAGGCGGTGCCGCAGGAAGCGCTGGAAGAGCTAGGCGCGCAGATCATTCTCGCCAACAACTATCATCTCTATCTGCGGCCGGGCGCGGAGCAGATTCGCGCGCTGGGCGGCCTGCACCGGTTCATGAGCTGGGAGCGGGCGATCCTGACCGATTCGGGCGGGTTCCAGGTGTGGAGCCTGAGCGAGATGCGCAAGGTGTCGGAGGAGGGCGTCCAGTTCCGCTCCCACCTGGACGGGTCGTTGCACTTCTTCACCCCCGAGTCGGCGACGGCGTCGCAGCTGGCGCTCGGGGCGGACATCATCATGGCGTTCGACGAGTGCACCGAATACCCGGCGGAGCGAGAGCGGGCGCAGGCTTCCATGGAATTGACACTGCGGTGGGCCGAGCGGTGCAAGCGGCATCGGGAGAAAGAAGAGCCGGCGGTCGACGGTCGAGCGTCGACCGCAAGTGCGCTGTTCGGCATTGTTCAGGGCGGGATGCACCTCGACCTGCGGCGTGAGTGCGCGCTGCGACTGGTGGATATGGATCTTCCCGGATATGCGATTGGCGGGTTGAGCGTGGGAGAACCGCGGGCGCTGACGCGGGAGATGGTGGAGGCGACGCTGGAGCATTTGCCGGCCGACAAGCCCCGTTACCTGATGGGGGTGGGAACGCCGGAGGAGATCGTGGAATACGCCGGGCTGGGCGTGGACATGATGGACTGCGTGCACCCGACGCGGGCGGCGCGGCACGGTCTGCTGTTCACCTCGGAGGGAAAAATCAACATCAAGGGCGCCTGCTACGCGGCGGATGAGCGGCCGCTGGACGCCGGCTGCGGCTGCCGGGTGTGCGCGCGTTATTCCAGGGCCTACCTGCGGCACCTGTTCTCCACCCACGAGGTTCTGGGGCAAGTGCTTAACTCCATTCACAATCTGGCCTACTATCTTGACACCATGAAACGGGTGCGGCATTCTATTGAACTTGGGGAATTCAGAAATTTTCTTTCTGGTCTCCGGTCGAAGAATTTGAACTCCCCTGCTCGAGCCCAAAGGGAAGATCCGACCATCGCCCCATCGTAAGAAAGCGACTGGGGCTCCCGGGACCGTTATCCTCCCCGGTGGTAGTCAGTTCCCGCAGGTCGAAACCTGTTTGGCGGAGCCCTGAAAACCGGTACCCGTCGCATCCGGCGGCAAAGGACGCGCGGGAGGAGATTGGCAAGCTTTGACATCGTACGCTTTAGCCCTCATGCAAGCCTCGGGCTCGTCCGGCGGAGGCGCGTTGGTATGGCTGCCGCTGGTTTTCATCTTCGTTATCTTCTATTTCCTGCTGATTCTTCCGCAACAAAGGCGCCAGAAGAAGTGGCAGGCTATGCTGAGCGAGCTGAAGACCGGCGATCGTGTCGTCACCAGCGGCGGGCTGCGGGGGACCGTGATCGCGTTGCGGGATGATTTCGTCCACCTGCGCGTGCCTCCCGACAATTTGCGGCTGGAAGTGAGCCGGAGCTCAATTGTGAACGTCAGCTCCGGCGAAGAAGTGAAAACAAGTGGCTAACGCCCAAGTGAAATCGGGCAATCGGCTAAAGTGTAAAGTGACCCGCTGTACTTTCTCCTTTACCCGATTACTGAATTGGACTTTTCGGAATGACTAAGACCTTACTCTGGAAGACCCTGTTTATTGTGGCCGTGCTCCTGGTGTTCCTGTTCGGCATCTTCGGAGTGCCCGGCGGGGTGAACGGCAGCGCGTTGCGCGCGGCCCTGCTGGACCGGATCCACCTCGGCTTAGACCTCAAAGGCGGCACCCACCTGATCCTGCAAGTGATGGTGAATGACGCGGTGAACGCGGACAGCGATCGCGCCATGGAACGGCTGAAGGAAAGCCTGAAGACCAAGGGCATCGCCTACAACGAGATCAGCAAGCCCGACCCGCAGAACAACCCCGACCGCGTCGCCATCAAGGGCGTGCCCCCGGAGTCGGCGGCAGATTTGCGCGACATCGTCAATAACCAGTTGCCGGAGTACGTGCTGAATTCGGGGCCGGAGAATTCCTGGACGCTGGCGATGAAGCCGCAGTCCCTCACCGAGCTGAAGACGCGGTCGGTTTCGCAGGCGATCGAGACCATCCGCAACCGCATTGACTCGCTCGGGGTCAGCGAACCGGTCATCGAGGAGCACGGGCTGGGGCAGTACCAGATCCTGGTGCAGCTGCCCGGCGTGGACGATCCCGCCCGGGTGAAGCAGATCATGCAGTCCACGGCGATGCTGGAGATTCGGCAGTCGCTGGGCGGCCCCTATCCGAGCGAGCAGGAGGCGTTGCAAGCCAAGAACGGGGTGCTGCCCCCGGATTCGGTGCTGCTGCCGGCGGGTAACCTCATGACGCGCCGCGGAGCTTCGCCCGATCAGATCAAAACCGAGTATTTCCTGATCACCCGGTCCTCGGCGGTCACGGGACGCGACCTGCGCGACGCGCGCATGGGCCGCGACGAAAACAACCGGCCTGACATCGAGTTCAGCCTCACCGGCGACGGCGGGCGGCGGTTCGCGACCTTCACCTCCGCGCACGTCAACGACGCCCTGGCGGTGGTTCTGGATAATAAAGTGCAGTCCGTGGCCAACATCCAGGAAACCATTCACGACCAGGGACGCATAAGCGGCAATTTCACCGAGCAGGAAGCCAAGGACCTGGCCATGGTGCTGCGCTCGGGGGCGCTGCCGGCCGGTATCCGCTACCTGGAAGAGCGCACGGTGGGGCCATCGCTGGGCGCCGATTCGATCCGGCACGGGGTGATGGCGGCGGTGATCGGCATGCTCGCGGTCATGATCTTCATGCTGGTTTACTACCGCGGGGCCGGAATTAACGCCGATATCGCGCTGGCGTTCAACCTGGTAATCCTGCTCGGATTCCTGGGATACAGCGGGGCGACGCTGACCTTGCCCGGCATTGCCGGGGTGATTCTTACGGTCGGCATGGGCGTCGATTCCAACGTGCTGATCTTCGAGCGCATCCGCGAGGAGTTGCGCAATGGCAAGACGGCGCCGTCGGCGGTGGAACAAGGATTTGGCCGGGCGTGGATCACCATCGTCGACACGCACGTCACCACCATCGTCTCGGCTTTCATCCTGTTTATCTTCGGCACCGGTCCAGTGAAGGGATTCGCGGTAACGCTGACCTTCGGCTTGCTGGCGAACCTGTTCACGGCGGTGTTCGTGTCGCGCGTGATCTTCGACGCGCACCTCAACAACCTGAAGCGCGGGGAAGCGCTGAGCATTTAGTCGTTCGTGGGTGGCCGTTCGTCGCTGGCGGCCAACTGCGGGCGGCTCGAACATATTAACAAGCAGCGGTTTTTCGGTCGTCCGTGGTCCGGTATTGCTAACAACTAACGACGAACGACCATCGACAAGGTAAACAATGGAGTTTTTTCGGAATCCGAACATTCCGTTCCTGAAGTACAAGTGGTACTTCCTGGTATTTTCCCTCGTGTTCAGCGTGGCCGGCGTGCTCAGCATGGTTTTCTGGCACGGCGTCCCGTTGGGCGTGGATTTCCGCGGCGGCACGCTGGTGTACGTAAAGTTCACTCATCCGCCCGATAACAACCAGATCCGCAGTGAGCTGGACCGCGCCGGGCTGCACAATGCCCGCATCCAGCGCTACGGGGATCCCGCCGGCAACGAAGTGCTGATCGCGCTCGACATCAAGGAGACCAGCGAAGCGGCGCTGGACCAGGGCAAGAACCAGATCATCAACGCGCTGGAGCCCCCCAATCCCCCCGCCGGCAAGCAGGACCTCAACAACGCCTCGATTCAGGCGATGCAGGATTACCTGTTGTCGAAGGACCCGTTGCATCTGGGAAGCGACGCGGCGCAGCGTTACGCGGATCTGGCGCGCCAGATTGCCAATTACCGCGACAAGACGCGCGGCGGGGCCATCGGGTCGGTGGATGAGCTCAAGTCGGCGGGCATTCCGGCACCGGCCATTCAAGCGCTGGACGAGAGCTTTTACACCTCCGAATTCGGCGTGCGCAACGTCGAGATCGTCGGTCCCCAGGTTGGAAAGCAGCTGCAGACGCAGGCCAAGCTGGCGGTTTTGTACTCCCTGGCGGGAATGCTGGTGTACCTGTGGTTCCGCTTCGAGCTGATTTACGGCCTGGCCGCGGTGGTGGCGTGCTTCCACGACACCCTGATCACGGTGGGGGCGTTTTCCCTGCTGAACAAAGAGATTTCGCTGACGGTGATTGCGGCCATCCTCACCTTGGTGGGGTACTCGATGAACGATACGATTGTTGTATTTGACCGTATCCGGGAGAATGTTAAACTGCTCCGCCGCGAATCGCTGGCGGAGATTGTGGACCGCAGCATTAACCAGACGCTGAGTCGAACCGTCCTCACTTCCGGTTTGACTTTTCTGACGGTGCTTTCGCTGTACCTGTTCGGGGGCGAGGTCCTGCATGGATTCAGCCTGGCGCTGGTGATCGGTATCATCATCGGAACGTATTCGTCGATCTTTATCGCGTCGCCGATGCTGGTGGCTTACCAGGATTGGCGCCTGGGCAAGTCTCGCCGGGTGGCAGCCCAGGTTCCGGCGGGCGGGGCAACGCAGAGACGGGAAAAAGTCAAGGTCAAGAGCTAAGCGAGGGACCCTGTATTTGTGCGCTTTTGGCGAATGTTGGTCTGGGTCTCAGATTGAGCAGATCTGCCAGCCCCCGGCAGGTCTGGATTAGCAAAAGGGCCCTGCCATAGCCGGGTGGAAAGGTTGCCCGGCCTGTTTCAGCCCCAGCTTTCTAAGGCGTTTGCCTCAAGTCGAAAAAGTTAACGCCGGAGGGAGCAAAAATCGCGGTCCCGGTGTCTAAATAAAGTGCGGGTAGAACCGCACCCGGAGAACAGGCCATGTTTGAGGACAGCCTAATCGAATCAGGCCGACGGCTAAAAAGCAAGCGCGGAGCAACGACGTTCCTGTCGTTCTTCCTGCAGGCAATTCTGCTGGGCATCCTGATCTTGATTCCTCTGATCTATACAGAAGCGCTGCCAAAGCAGCAGTTGATGACGTTCCTGGTAGCGCCGCCACCCCCTCCACCGCCGCCGCCGCCGCCCGCGGCCACGCCGGTGAAGGTTGTTAAACAGGTGGTGAGCGAGCTTAACAACGGGCAGTTGCGGACTCCGACCAAGATCCCTGAGAAGGTCCAGATGATCAAGGAAGAGGAAGCGCCGCCGCCGACTTCCGGCATCGCCGGAGTGGTGGGTGGTGTTCCGGGCGGTGTTCCGGGCGGGCAGATGGGAGGCGTAATCGGCGGCATCATCAGTTCCACCCCGGTGGCGGTTCCCAAGGTAGCGGCTCCCCAGAAGATCAGAGTTTCGCAAGGCGTCGCGCAAGGACTGCTGATCCACCAGGTGAAGCCGAACTATCCGCCGTTGGCGCGTCAAGCCAGGATCCAGGGTGCGGTGGTGCTGCAAGCTGTCATCTCCAAGGATGGCACCATCCAGGGACTGCATGTGGTGAGCGGCCACCCGATGCTGACCCAGTCCGCCATCGATGCGGTGAAGCAGTGGCGCTACAAGCCTTACTTCCTGAACGGCGAGCCGGTGGAAGTTGAGACGGTAGTGACCGTGAACTTCACGCTGGCCGGTTAACCGTTTTTCTCGATCCGCAGAGGCATTCGATTTCTGGGGCTGGTTGAAGCGCGGTCACGACGACCGCGAAGTCAACCAGGCCCCGATCGCGGGCAATTGGGGCCATCCCGTGCGCCGGCAGGCGACGGCGCAGCGGGATCGCAGTACGCAAAAGTTTTGGCCCGCGCCAGTTCACCGGTAATCACGCCTGATCAGAATTTCTGAGGAGGAACAAGCAACTCATGCTCTTAGCACTGGCAACTCTCTTCTACGCACATATGCCGACGGTCGCCCTTGCGTTTTTCCAGGCCGAAGGCGGCGGCATTACCTGGGATCCGATCTCGCTATGGAAGCAGATGGGAATCCTGGCCAAACTCGTGGT
>DASSIZ010000110.1 GCA_035691485.1 Terriglobales bacterium | reverse complement strand
CAGGAGTCAAAGGACGCAAGAATCGATTTTCCCAGATGTTACGGCTCATTCTCACCGAAGGGAGCGTAAAGGATTCTTGTCGTCGCGGGCAATGACGACGAAACCATGGTAGGCGAAAGACAGTACCAGCAGGAGAAATCATGTTGACGCTTCAAATGCGGTGCTAGATGGCCGCACCCCGGTAAAAAACGGGACTTCACGAAGAATTAGCCTCCTAACTCAACGTGCGATAAAGGCGTCTCTAACAATGTCGGCGGTGTCAAGCATATGGTGAAGCGTACGATCTGCGTGTGGTGTTCCTCCGCTTGTGAGTTGCTGCATCACGCCATCGAGGCATGACCAGCGGCGGACCATCTCGCCGGCCGGCATTGACTTTGCGCGGGCCTGCTCCCTAACATGACTGCCACGGTGAGGATGATGATTGGTCAGACAATATCCCACTATCGCATCCTCGAAAAACTCGGCGGCGGCGGCATGGGCGTGGTGTACAAGGCCGAGGATACTGAGTTAGGCCGCTTCGTAGCTCTCAAGTTCTTGCCCGAAGACCTGGCGCGGGATCCGCAGGCGCTGGAACGCTTCCGCCGCGAGGCGCGCGCCGCCTCCGCTCTCAACCATCCCAACATCTGCACCATCCACGAAATCGGCGAGTGCGAGGGCGAGCGCTTCATCGTGATGGAGTTCCTTGAGGGCAACACCCTGAAGCACGGCATCGCCGGCAAGCCTTTCGAAATTGAGCAAGTGCTCGATCTCGGCATCGAGATAGCGGATGCTCTCGACGCCGCCCATGCCAAGGGAATCATCCACCGCGACATCAAGCCGGCCAACATCTTCGTGACCACGCGCGGGCACGTCAAGGTGCTCGACTTCGGACTGGCCAAGGTGGTTCAAACGCGCAGGCAACCGACGGTCTCCGCCGCCATGGCGGTCACCGCGGTTGCCGAGGAGCATTTGACCAGTCCGGGCACCGCGGTCGGCACCGTCGCCTACATGTCTCCGGAGCAAGTGCGCGGCAAGGAACTGGACGCCCGCAGCGATCTGTTCTCCTTCGGCGCGGTGCTCTACGAGATGACCACCGGGATGCTGCCCTTTCACGGTGAGACCTCGGGAGTCATTTTCGACGGGATTCTCAATCGCACGCCGGTGGCTCCTGTCCGCCTGAGCCCGCGAGTCCCGCCCCGGTTAGAGGAAGTCATCGTCAAGGCGTTGGAGAAAGATCGCGAGGTGCGATACCAGAGCGCTTCCGAACTGCGGGCCGACTTGAAGCGTCTGAAGCGGGATACGGAGTCGGGTCGCCTGCCTGCCGTCGAGAGCGCGGCAGCTCGCCCCAAGCGGGCGCCGTTTTCGAGCGTGCAATGGATGGTCGCCGGCATCGTCGTATTGGCGATGGCTCTCGCAGGCGGGCTGTTCTGGTACAGCCGTGCGCGAGCGGTTCCCGCTGCTACTCCGGTCCGGCCGGTGGCTGCGCCTGCCGTCAGCACGCTTGCCGTGCTGCCCTTCCGCGATCTCTCCACCCAGACGGGAGACGAGGCCTGGGGTGTTGGCATGGCCGACGCCATTATCAGCCGCCTGGCCACGCTGCAGAACCTGGCCGTACGCCCCACCAGTTCGGTCCTGAAATATGTGAAGGAGCCGGCCGAACCCTCTCGCATTGCGAAGGACCTGGACGTGCAATCCGTGCTGGACGGCACTTATCAGCGGTCCGGGCCCGTGGTCCGGGTTTCGGTGCAGCTCATCGACAGCCAGACTCGCGCCACCCGCTGGGCGGGCCGCTACGACCTGCACGCCGACGACATGTTGAAGTTCCAGGATGAGGTTGCACAAAAAGTGCTGGAAGGCCTGAGCGTGCAGATGTCGGGCGCGGAACAACAGTCCATGTCGGCGCCCTTAACCGCCTCCCCCGAAGCCTACAACCTGTACCTACGGGCGCGTTCTTACATGAGCCAGTATTTCCTCGATTCCCGCCGCGAAAACCTTCATCAGGGCCGCGATATGGCGCGACAGGCGATTGCCAAGGACCCGGCCTTTGCCGAAGCCTATATCGTTCTGGCCGACAGCCTGCTCTACGAGAGCGCCAATTTTAAGGAAAACGCCACCGAAAACGTGGACCAGGCCCGGCGGGCGGGGGAACAGGCTTTGCGGCTGAAGCCTGGTTTCGCCGAGGCCTACCATATTTTGGGCGGTGTCCATACTGTCAAGGGAGAGAACATCGAGGCCATCACCACCCTGCGGGAGGCCTTGCGGCTGGCACCCAATCTGGAAATTGCCCACTTGAGCTTGGGCTATGTCTACCACTTCGCCGGCTTGGATGATCTCGCCGAGCAGGCATTCCGCCGCAGCATCGAGTTGAATCCGGTTGCCCTGCAGCGCCACTGGATGCACGCCCGCGGCCTCCTCTACCTGGGACGCGTCGCGGAAGGCGAGGAAGAACTGCGCCAGGTGGTGGCCGCCCACCCTGACCAGATCAAAGCCCTCGCCTACCTTGGCGAGATGTACTACTACAACGGAAAGTACAAGGATGCCGAGCAGGTCTTCACCCGCGCCATCGAACTGGCCCGCGGCACCGGCATTGACGAACCGGCCTTCCTGTCCGCCTTCCTCCATGCCTCGCGCGGCGAACGCAACCGCATTGATCCACTGGTATTTCGCCTCCGCCCGGCTGAGATCATCGACGGCGACACTGCTTACTGGATCGCGGGTACCTTCTCCCTGCTTGGCGACAAACCGCATTCGCTAGTGTGGCTGCGCCGCGCCGTCGAGATCGGCAACCAAAACTATCCCTGGTTCCAGCGCGACAAGAACTTCGAATCCATGCGCTCCGACCGCGACTACCAACGCCTCATGTCCGACGTTCGTCAGAAGTGGGAACACTACCGGCAGCTGTTCGGATCGTCCAGCTGATGTTCGGGTAACCCCACGTCAGCCTGGTTTTGGCAAGAGTGGGGATTCGATCGTCAGACAGTTATCGCGCGCCAGTGCGAACGCGCACGCCCTTGATCATCAGCCAGAGGGCGAGTGTCACTTCAAAGATCAGCATCGGCATCCAGATCGGCCAGGCCAGCACAGTGGGAAGAAGGCCGGCGAGCTGCACTGGCAGTGTTAACACGAGTAGCACCGAAGCTACCACTCCCAGCCAGGCGAGCGCGACGGGGATGCTGCGGGCGCGCAGGAACAGGTAAGCGAAGAGCGTACTGCCCACGGCAAAGCACATGGCGCCGACCGTCCCGGCTGAGCCGCCTTCTGCGAGCGCCAAGCCTCCGAGCGCGGTCGCAGCCGCGTCACCTGCCGATGATGCCATGGCCACCTTCGCTAATCGCAGCGTCTGAACCGCGGCGGCGGCTCCCAGCACAGCTTCAGCCAGACGGCAGCAGAACGCGAAGAGGGCAAGATCGGCGTCCTCGTCTCGCGTGAGTGCGTACAGTGTGACCGCAAGCGTCGCCGCTTCGAAGAAGGTAAGCAACTCGAGCAGGGCGCATAAGCGCACCGTGGTCACGTGCTGGGCCAGGCTTGCGAGCTTGGCCGCGGCATCGGGGCCAGTCGCCACCCGTCCGAACAGAATCATGGCGGCAATGCCGGTCACGATGTAAGCCAGGAAGGTGAACCCGGCGAGCCGAGCGTTGCTTGTCTGCGTCATGAAACCCCCAAGCACCAGCAAGATCGAGTGCACTTTCAAGTACGCTCGGCCAGATTCCAGGGTTCCCCACTTAGAAGAGGTTTCCGAGCATCGTTTTGGCGCAAACGCCACCGCGTGGTAGGTGCGCAGGTGCTATGACGACAAGGCAAGCCTGGAACTGTCAAGGCTGAGCGCCGGTAATTAAAGCTCTTCCTTCTCCGCGGGAGCCTGCACCACTGCCACCCTCTCACCTACTCCGAAATCATCCCGATCGTCCCCAGCCACCTCTCCACCAACTGAGGCCATGCGGTAATCGGAAGGTTCGTGCGCCGCAGCCCAAAGGCATGTCCGCCCTGGGCATACAAATGCATCTCGACAGCGACCCCGGCCTTTTTCAGCGCAATGTAGTAGGCCAGCGAGTCGTTTACGTTGTCCACGTGGTCATCCTCCGCTTGCAGCAAAAACGTGGGCGGCGTCTGACGGGTGACAGGAATATCGGGATTCAACCCCAATTGTTTATCGGCCGTCGTCTCATGCACCGGCTTACGAATCACAACCTTTCTGGCGCCTTGCTTGGCATCCCATTCCGCCGCGGAAAGCGACAGGTGCCCCGGATAAATCGCCACCGCAAAATCCGGACGGCAGCTCTCTTTGTCGGCGGCGTCTACAGGCGGATACAAACGCTTCTCAAAGTGCGTGCTGATCGCTGCCGACAGATGCCCGCCGGATGAAAACCCAAGCACACCAATCTTGTGCAGATCGATGTGCCACTCCGCCGCGTGAAGGCGCACCAGCCCCACCGTCCTCTGCGCATCTTCCAACGCCATCGGTGATTCCGGATACGGCCCCGATTTCGGATACGGCCCCACATCCGTCACTCGGTATTTCAGCAGCACACACGTGATCCCCTTGGGCGTCAGCCAATCACAGACCTCGGTGCCTTCAAGATCGATGGCCAGCTCCTGATAGCCCCCACCAGGGAAGACGACGACCACTGCGCCCGTGTTCTTTCCTTTTGGCGAATAGACCGTCATCGTGGGCCGCGACACGCTGCGCACCGCCACCGCCGGCCGGCCGGCAACCAGGAACTCCTTCCCCGTCGTTTTAGCGACCTCCGGCCCCGCGACCGGCTGGGGATCGGGCACTCTCC
>DASSIZ010000109.1 GCA_035691485.1 Terriglobales bacterium | reverse complement strand
GAATGAGAGTGGGACTCATTCCATGTATCCGCACGGCTTTCGTTATCATCGCGCGGCATCGTTGCAGGAAGCAGTGAGCATGCTGGCCGAACTTGGCGAGGACGCCAAGCTGCTGGCCGGCGGGCAGAGCTTGATTCCGCTGATGAAGCTGCGGCTGTCGTCGCCGTCGCACCTGGTGGACCTCAACTTTGTTCCGGATGTTTCGCATATCCGCCGCAGCAATGGGGACATCAAGGTCGGCGCCATGGCAAGGCATGCCGAACTGGCGGCCTCGGACGCGATTCGCGCCATTCCGCTGTTGCATGATTGCGCCGCGGGAATTGCCGATGTCCAAGTGCGAAACCGGGGCACGATCGGGGGATCGCTCGCGGAAGCCGATCCCAGCGGAGACTGGGGCGCGGTACTGCTCGCCTTGCCTGCCAAGGTGCGTTGCATCGGACCCGGCGGGGAACGAACGATTGCGATATCCGATTTCTTCCTCGATGCCTACACCTCTGCACTCGCGGCCGGGGAGATCGTGCGGGAAATCGTGGTGCAGGCGCCGAAAGGCGCAGCCGGAGGTGCGTACGTCGCGCTCAAGCGCTGTGCGCCCGTGTACGCCACGGCAAGCGTGGCCGCCCAGTTAAGCATGAACGATCGCGCGACTTGCAGCGAGGCCAGGATCGTGCTGGGCTGCGTCGGGTTGACGGCAATTCGAGCGCGTGCGGCCGAAGATGAACTGGCTGGCAAGGAATTGACCGGGCAGACGATCGCGCGCGCGGCCGAAGCGGCCATGGCTGCCGCCGATCCCCAGCCCGACATGCGCGGCTCAGTGGATTACAAGCGAGCCCTGGTTCGCGCACTCACCCGGCGCGCCATTGACGTCGCGTTGCGCCGCAGCCGCGGCGAAGCGCTGGAAGGAGGCCACATTTATGCCTGACAACGTGCAGCAGCTTCCGATCGACGTTGCCGAGAAGTCGCAGCAGGCCGGGGCAGAGCGCGTTGCGATCACGGTCACGGTCAATGGGAAGCCGCACACGGAAGAGATTGAGGCGCGCACGCTGCTGGTGGATTTTTTGCGCGAGACGCTCAGCTTGACCGGCACGCACATCGGGTGCGACACGAGCTATTGCGGCGCTTGCACCGTGCTGCTCAATGGCAAAGCGGTAAAGTCGTGCACCGTTTTTGCCGTGCAGGCCGATGGCGCGGAAATCGGAACCGTCGAAGGGCTGGCGGTGGGCAGCGAGTTGAATCCGCTCCAGACGGCGTTTGCCGATCACCACGGGCTGCAGTGCGGCTACTGCACGCCGGGATTCCTGATGGCTGCCACGGAACTGCTCGCATCGCATCCCAATCCCACGGACGCGGAGATTTTGAAGGCCATTGCCGGCAATACTTGTCGCTGTACCGGCTATCAGAACATCTTCAAGTCGATCCGCGCTGCGGCCGACCTGGCAGCGTCGGGCTCCATGGCAAGGAAATAAGATGGCGTTCAGCTTTGATGGTGAATTCACGGTGCAGCGCACGCCGGAGGAGACGTACGACTTCCTCACCGATCCGAATCGTTTCTGCCCGCTGCTCCCGGACTACGAGAAGGTGGACGTACGCGGTCCGGAAGATTTCATCGTGGACGTGAAGGTCGGGATTTCGCACATTCGCGGAACTGCCACGGTAAAACTGCACCTGGCGGAGCACAACCGCCCGGCGAAAGCGTACTACACCGGCAAAGCGACGATGGCGGGAGGAAACGTGGACCTGAACGCGAGGTTCGAGCTGCGCTCGGAGGGCAACGGCACCATCGTGAGTTGGAAAGGTGGAGCGCAGGTCTTTGGGCGATTGACATCCATTGCCGGGGGGCTGCTGGAACCGCTGGCGCGCAAGAATGTGCAGAAAGTCATCAACAGCTTGCAGCAGGCGATGAATGCCGGCGTTCAGGAGCAGCAATCGAAACCGAAAGTCGATCAGTCTGCCAGTCTTTCAGTCAATCCCGTCGCGACTGACAGACTGACGGACTGACAGACCGGGAGACACATGCGGTCATCTGAAGAAGTCAAAACAACATGGACCGGCCAGTCGCTTCGGCGCAAGGAAGAGGATCGCCTTGTTCGCGGCAACGGCAAGTTCATTGACGATTACAAGCTGGAGGGCATGCTCTACATGCGCCTGGTACGCTCGCCGTACGCGCATGCGCGCATCAACAGCGTTAGCGTGGCCGCCGCCGAATCTTACCCGGGCGTGGTGTGCACGCTGACCGGGGAAGAAGTCGCGAAACTTACGCAACCATTCCCCGAGATTGCCGGCGGGCCGGGCGCGAAGATCAAGGATTATCCGCTGGCGGTTTCCAAGGTTCGGTTTCAAGGCGAGCCGGTAGCGGCGGTGATCGCGGAATCGCGGATGGCGGCCGAAGACGCGGCCGAACTGGTGCAGGTGGACTACGAAGCGCTGGAGCCGGTGGTCACCTGCGACGATGCGCTTACCGATGCCAGCATTCTGCACGAGGAAGCCGGCACGAATCTCGTCTGGTCAGGCCAATTCGAATATGGCGAGGTGGACAAGGCATTTGCGGCAGCGGCCTCCATTGTGACCATCGACCGCATGCACTTCCACCGCTTCTCTTCGACGCCGCTGGAAAACAACGCGGTGATCGGCCAGTGGGACGCCGGCGACAATACCATCCAGTACTGGAGCAACAACAGCTTCCCGGCATTCGCCATCCAGTTCCTGGCGCCGCACCTCGGGGTGCACATCGACGCGATCCGGACGCAGAGCTACGACATCGGCGGCAGCTTCGGCATCAAGATCACGAACTATCCCTACATGGCGTTGTGTGCGCTGGCGTCACGCAAGGCCGCCGGCCGGCCGGTGAAGTGGAGCGAAACCCGCACCGAGCATCTGATGGCAAGCGCTCATGGCAATGAGCGGACGTTCTTCAAGACGCGGGTTGCGCTGGACAAGAACGGCGTGATCACCGCGATCGAGTCGCAGCACGTGGACGATTGCGGCGCCTATCCTCGATACGAGCCGCTGGGGTGCATCATCTGGGCACAGGTGCTGCCGGGTGCATACCGGTTCCGCAACCTGCGCATCGACTTCAAGCAGATCGCGAGCAACAAGTGCCCGGTCGGGCCCAACCGCGGCTACTCGCGCATGCAGCACCTATGGTTTCTGGAACGAGTGTTGGATACGTGCGGGCGCGAACTTGGCATCGATCCCATCGAGATGCGCCTGCGCAATTACATCCAGCCGAACGAAATGCCGTACACCACGCCCAACGGCTGCGTGTACGACTCCGGAGATTATCCGGCGATGCTGAGGAAGGCGCAGGAGCTGATCGGCTGGGACGACTGGCAGAAGAAAATTCCGGCGATGCGCAAGGAGGGTCGCATGGTCGGCATCGGGATTGGCACTACACTCGATTCCGGGACCAACAATTTCGGCCAGGCCCGGATCATCAATCCTTTCGCGCCGTTCTCGGGCAATTCAAAAGCGGCGATGGTGAAACTCGACATGTACGGCGAAGTCGTGGTCTTCCTCGGCTCCGTGCCGCAAGGCCAGGGACACGAAACCACTGCTTCCCAAGTTGTCGCCGACGTGCTGAATATTTCGCCCGACGCGGTGCACGTGCGCGCCGGCTTCGACACCGATTTCAATGTCCACACCGGGCACACCGGCACGTACGCCAGCCAGTTCGCGGTGAGCGGCCTGTCTGCGATTTACGGCGCCGCCATGAAGCTGAAGAAAGAACTCGCGCAGCTGGCGGCCTTCACGCTGGAGGCCGCGATTGACGAGCTGGAATTCGGGGTCGGCAAGGAAGGTCCCGAAGTTCGGGTCAGGGGCACGGACAAAGCGATCCCGTACGGCGGCCTTGCGAACATCGTGAACGTTAACAACGCCGGGCTGCCCGAGGACCTGGATGTCACGCTCAACTGCCGCTACGTGTACCGTCCGCCGTTCAAGGTTCCCGACATCGAGAAGAAGTACGGAAACCTGACGCTGACGTACGCGGCGCAGTTGCACATCGCGGTAGTCGAGATCGAGAGCGGCACTTTCGTTCCACGCATTCTCGCGTATGCGTGCGTGGACGACTGCGGGCGCGCGGTGAATCCGCGGATTGTCGAAGGGCAAGTGCACGGCTGCACCGCGCACGGAATCGGGGCGGCCATCATGGAGACCTGCGCCTATGACCCAGCAGGAAACCTGCTGACCAGCACGTTCAGCGACTACACGCCGATTACAGCGGTGAACATGCCGCGCCTGCGTTATGGCCACATCGAGACGCTGTCGCCATTCACCTTCAATGGCGCCAAGGGAATGGGAGAGGGCGGTGCGGCGCCGCTGCATACCATGTGCGCCGCCATCCAGGACGCGGTGTATCCGCACAAGGTCTTCGTCAGCGATTCGCATAACACGGCGGACAGCCTGTTCGCGGCGATCACCGCGAGCACCGACCGGGGAGTGAAGCTGGACAAGAGGAGCTGAAGACTGAAGCGCGTTCTCATCGTCGGCTGCGGCGCCATCGGTTCGCTCTACGCGGCGCACCTTGCCCGCGTGGCCGATGTCTGGGCGCTGGTGCGGCGCGACGAGCACGCCCGCATCCTGAACGATCGAGGCATCCAAGTGACCGGCAAGCGGAACTTTGTGGCGCGCATCCACGCGACTGCCGAGCCGCGGCAATTGCCCGACATTGACATTGCCATCGTCGCGACCAAGGCGACGCATACGCGCAAGGCGTTTGCGCCTGTGGCTCGCATTTGCGATCGAGCCGCCGTGGTGTCGGCGCAAAACGGACTCGGCAGCGAGGAATTGCTGGTGGAGTTGACGCGCGGGTACGTGATGCGAGCGACAACATTCATGAGCGGCACGCGCCACAGCGATTGCGATGTCGAACTGGAACTCGACCAGTACACATGGCTGGGCCCATTCGAGGCGGCGGGCACGCCATTTTCCCTGGTCAAAGAAGTGGCCGATCTGATTGTCGCCGGCGGCCTGAAGGCGGTGGCGTTGGAAGATGCGCGGCCGGCGCAGTGGTCGAAACTGATTTTCAACGCGTCGGTGAACGCGGTCTCGGCCTTGACGCAGCTTCCGCATTCTCCCGAGTTCGCGGACGAAAATTCACCGGAGTCACTGGGCCGGCTGCTGCATGACCTGATCGATGAAGGCAGGCGCGTCGCGGCCGGCGCCGGCATTGAACTGCATGAAGATCCATGGGCGATGAACAAGATCGGTGCGCAAACCAATCATCCTACGTCCATGCTGTTCGACGTGGAGCACGAGCTGCCGACCGAGGTTGATTATCTCTGTGGCGCGATCGCGCGCGAGGCCCAGCGGGCCAGCGTCAGTGCCCCGCTGCATTCGGCGATGTGGCGGTTGATCAAGGGACTGGAAGCATCCTGGCAGCACGAGCGCAAGCGAGCCACGCAGCGCACGTAGGTGACTTATGCCATATCCGAAGGATGAGGCAAAGCTGGCGCGGGTCCGCGCGCTGATGGCGGAGCACAAGCTGGATGCCATCGTCGCCCGCGCGCCCGACAATGTGCTCTACCTCACCAACTACTGGTGCATGAAAGGCTACGACCTCGTCGTGTTTCCCCGCGAGGGAGACCCGACGCTGATCGTCATCGAGCCGCAGCTTGGAGACGCCGCCCGCATGGCGTGGACGCGTGACATCCGGCCGTTCCGGTTTTACGACGAGCGCGATCCGCGCCCGCCCACCGCGCGCGCCCTGGATTTGGCGCTGAAAGTGCTGCGCGAGCGCGGATTGACGCAGCGCGTGGGCATTGAGCTGACGAACGGCGCTCAGGCCGCGGACCGCATGGTGGGTGAGCCGACGGTGTACACGCAGCCTTATTTCGACGCCTTTCGCCCGGTGTGCCGAGAGGTCGCCGATGCGATGCCGGTGCTGATTGAAGCGCGCGCAATCAAAACATCGCAGGAAATCGAGCGCATGCGCCTGGCGAACGAGCTGGCGGCGCTGGGAATGGAATACGCCCGCGACCACATGAAAGCCGGCGAACACAAGGAGAGCGACGTCGCCGCCATGATCGAAGGCCGTATTCACGCCGTCGGAATCGGCTATAAGAACAAGGTCGAGATGGCGCGCGCGTTTACCCTCGTCTGGTCTGGAAAAGGCATCGCGACTTTCACGGCGACCAAGGAAAACCCAATCCAGAAGCATGAGCCGACGTTGGTGGAAATCTGGGTGTGCGCCGACGGCTACTGGAACGACCTGACCAAGAATATTTGTCCGGACCGCCTGACGCCGGAATATAACAAGCTGCTCGACATGCTGCTCGGCGTCTTTCACGATGCTGCCGGGTACGTGCGCGAGGGCGCGTCGCTGGCGGAGTTAGATCGCCGCATTCGTGCCGGCATTGCCGCCGGAGGGTATCCCGGGCAGCCGTCGCATCCGGTGGCGCACGGCGTCGGAGCGCGCGCGCACGAGCCGCCCTATGCGCACCAGGCCGGCGCGGGAACGATCCGCAAAGGAATGGTGCTGGCCATCGAGCCGGGATGTTACTGGGAGGGTGGCGGAGGCTTGCGGCTGGAAGATAATTTCCTGGTGACCGACACGGGCTGCGAAAAATTGTGCAGCTATCCTGACGACTTTCGCGTCTTTTCCGCGGGCACAGCAGCATAGGAGCGCGGCGCGTTTCATGACTCAACCCGGAGTTGAAGTTTCGAAGCTTCCGCACGATGTTGCCGAGCGCATTGTGGCCGAAGTGCGCGAGGATGAAATCGTGTCCATGGCGTGTGAAGTCATCAATATTCCGAGCCCCACCGGTGACGAGCTCGCCATGAGCAACTACATGCAGAGGCGCTGGGAAGAAATGGGACTGCGGGTCACGCGGCAGGAGGTGGAGGAAGGACGCGCGAATATCGTGGCACGATATGAAGGCGGCGGCGCGGGGCGCAACCTGATGTTCAACGGCCACATGGACACTTCGAACACCGGGCGCGAGCCGTTCCTTGCCGGCATCGGGTACAAGCCGAACGCGGTAGTGAAGAACGGGATGATCTACGGCCTCGGCATTTACAACATGAAGGGCGCGCTCGTGTGCTATACGCAGGCGGTAAGGGCATTGCAGCGCGCCGGCGTCACCCTTGATGGTGATGTCGTTCTGGCGGCGGTGGTCGGCGAGATCGAGAAGACGCAGTGGGGCGAGTTCACGGGCAAGGAATATCGCGGATACGGCGTCGGTACGCACTACCTGGTGAATCATGGAGTGGTGCCCGACATGTGCATCCTGGGGGAACCCACCGACATGGCAATCGTTCTGGAACACTTTGGCTCCTTGTGGGCGAACATTTCCGTGGCCGGCAATTATGTCCATACCGCATTTGCGGAAGGCAAAGAGGACCAGAATTCGATCCTGCGCATGAGCGATGTGCTGGAGGCCGTCCGCGAGTGGATGCCGCGCTGGCAGAGCATGGCGGCGCACGGCGGACACAAAGGAATCGTGAACGTCGGCGGCATCCGCGGCGGTCACCCATGGCGCGCCAGCCGAACCCCCGAACGCACCGACCTTTTCCTGGATTTGCGGGTGCCGCCGGCGATGGAAATGTCGGAGGCGCGGCGCGAAATCCAGCAGCTGTTCCGGAAGTTGAAAAAGCGTTATCCCGGGTACGGTCTGGAGTTCGATACTTACGTTTCGGTTCCCGGCGCCAGCATCAGCGGCGACCACGAAATGGTACGCGCCATCGAGGCCAACCACCGTCGCGTGACCGGGGACACTCCGAAGCGCGATGTGGTTACCTGGTGCTCGGACGCCTCCGTAATGTCCCGCTACGGCATTCCCAGCGTGAATTACGGCCCCTCCAGCGGCCCGCGCGACGCCGAGGGCGAGAAGGTTGCGATCCGCACATTCGTGGATATCACGCGCATTTACGCGCTCACCGCCGCCGAGTTGTGCGGCGTCCGCCCATCATGACGCCACGTTACCGCAACGGCCCGCCGATCACGCCGCAGGAGATTGAGAGCCGTTACTCCAAGCTGCGCGCAGCCATGGCCCGCGACAAGCTCGATGCGATGCTCGTCTGTGGCAACCAATATGCCGGCTTCGAAGGCGCGGTGCGCTACGTCTCCGGGTTCGAAATCGTGCACCGCTATGCGTACGTCCTGGTCCCCCTGGCAGGCGAGCCGACGCTGATCTTTCCCGCCGAGGCGCGCTGGATTGGCGACAAGAAAAGGGCTTGGGTGCGCGACCAGGTGTGGCCGGAAGTTCCCGGCCGCTGGCTGCGCGAACGGGCGAACCTACACGGCTGGAAGCGCCTGGGCGTCGCCGGCATGGATTTTGTCATGGCGGTGCGCGACTATCGCGAACTGGCGCAGGGCTCCTGCGAACTGATCAAGTGGGACTTCGAGTTCGACATGGCGCGCGCCGTCAAAAGCGATTGGGAACTGGCTCACATCCGGCAGAGCATGGAGGTGATTCTCGACGGTTTCGACGCGCTGGTGCGCGCCTTCGAACCAGGAAAGACGGAGGCGGAAATCATGGCGCCCGCCGTCGAATTATTTTTTGCCGGCGGCGCCGGTCCACGCATGATGAACATCGTGCTGTCGGGACCGCATGGCGAGGCCGAAGCGCACTTCAAGGTTCCCGGCGATCGCGTGGTCAACGCGGGCGACCTCATGCTGTATTCGCTGGAAATCGGCGGCTACGAAGGGTACTGGGTGGAATTCTCTCGCGCGCTCATTCGCGGCAAACCGAGTGAGCGTATTCAGGAGATGGCGGCTGCGTACCCGGAAGCGATGGACGCCGCTCGCCACTTGATGCGGGAAGGCGAGCGGGCCGACAGTGTGCACCGCGTTGTCGCCGACACTTTTGCGGCGCACGGGTTCAGCCTCGGGCACCTTTCCGGCCACTCGATCGGCTTGACCATGCTCGAACATCCCGCGATCGGCGCGCGCAGCGGCGTTGAACTGCGCGAAGGCATGATTTTTTCGTTGCACCCGCAGGTCATCGATCGTGATGGTCAAGTTTGCCTCTATACGCAGGACACGTTTCGCGTCGGCAGGAACGAAGGTGAAAACCTCGCCGACGTGGAATGGAAGTTTTACCAGGGCGGAGAAACGAACGCGGCGCGGACAACATCGCCTGCTGCCTCGACCCGCTCCTAGCGGCGGTGAACAATCATGCGCATCTGCATCATCGGTTGCGGCGCCATCGGCAGCCTGTTCGCCGCGCACCTGGCACGAGCAGGCGAGGCCGAGGTGTTTGCATTCGATGTCTCGCAGGACCAGGTCTGCGCTGTCAAGCAGCGCGGGCTGCGCATCTCCGGTGAGGCCAATTTTACCGTGCAGTTGCAGGCCTCGAGCAACGCCGCCGAAATCCCACGCTGCGATTACGGGATCGTCGCGACCAAGAGCACGCACACGCGACCCGCGATCGCCGCCACCGCACGCATCTTTGACGACAACAGCGCCGTCTGCTCGGTTCAGAACGGTGTGGGCAACGAGGAAATCATCGCCGAGCACGTGCGTTACGTCATTCGCGGCACCACGTTTCCCGCGGGGCACATCGTTGAGCCCGGCCATGTGGGCTTCGACATCCGCGGCGACACCTGGATTGGCCCCTTCGAGCCGAGCGCAACTCCGATGGAAAAGATCACGGAACTGGCCGGCCTGATCACGCGCGCGGGAATGAATACGATTGCGATGGAGGACGCCCGCGGCGCACAGTGGACGAAACTGATTTTCAATGCCGGCACCAATCCTGTGGGAGCGCTGACGCAGCTGCATCACGGCGCGGCGGCATTTTTCAAGCCCACGGGCGAATTGTTCGACGCGCTCATTGATGAGGGACTTGCGGTTGCCCAGGCCCTCGGCATCAAACTCGACGGCGATCCCAAGGCGCTGGTGAAAAAAGCGGCTCACGCCCCCGGCAAACACAAAGCCAGCATGCTGCAGGACATTCTCGCCAGGCGGCAAACAGAAGTGGATTTCATGAACGGCGCGATCGTGAAGTGGGGCGAGAAGACCGGCGTGCCGACGCCGCTGAACCGCGCCGTGTGGCAACTGATCAAGGGCCTGGAACACTCGTGGACAAACCCGTGACTATTCCTTTCCGCATTGCCGTATTGCAATTGAGCATGGAGCCCGTGCACGAGACCCTGCGCATGGCCAAGGCATGCGAGGCAGCGGGCTTTGACACCTTCTGGCTGGCGGAGGCCTACCCCTGGTGGCGCAAGCATTCCTACGAAGCGCGCTCTTCCACCGCAATCACGGCGTTGATTGCCCATGAGACAAAGCGCATCAACATCGGCTGGGGCATCATCTCGCCGTACACCCGTCATCCGGTGCAGATCGCGATGGAAGCGCGCGTGATGCAAGACCTGTGCGGAGAGCGCTTCCTGCTCGGCCTGGGCGCTTCGAAAATCTTCATGAAGGAAATCGGGGAAGGCGAAGGCAAGCCTGGAACCGGGCCCGCCGCCGTCATGCGCGAGAGCCTGGAAATCATTCGCGGCGCTCTGGCCGGCGGCGCCTTTCGCTACGACGGCAAAGTCTTCTCGGCTGACGTCCCAGCGTTGCGTGACGACGCTCACGTGTCCCGCGTACATACGCCGATGTACTTCGCCGGCACCGGCCCGGTGCTGCAGCGCATGGCCGGCAGCCATAGCGATGGCCTGCTGACCGCGAGCATTACGACACCGGAGTTCGTGCGCTACTCGCGGCGCAACATGGAGGAGGGCGCGCGCAAGGCGGGCCGCGAACCTGCCCAACTCGATCTTGGTTCGGTGATCGTGGGGAGCATCGGCCGAGATTCACGACGAGGGAAGGATGGGGCGCGGGAGATGGCTGCGATGTATCTCGCCAACAAGGTGCAGAACATCAAAGGATCGGCAGACGTGCTGTTGCAATCCGCAGGCCTGACCTTCGACGACATTCGTCCCATCGCTGACGCCATGGAGCAAGGCGGACGCCGGGCGGCGGCGCGCGCCGTCTCTGACGAGGTTTTCGAGAAAGTGAAGCCGATCGCGGGAACGCCCGACGAGTGCATCGCGCGCATCCAGGAATACCGCAATGCCGGTTGTACGCACATCATGCTGGAAGTCTGGGGTGAGGATCGCGAGCAGCAGGCGAAGTTGTTCGGGGAGGCGGTGCTGCCGCACTTCCGCACTGCAGGCGCAACTTCAAAATAACAACGTCACAGATCAACATGCATGAACTAGCATTGGACGAGATAGATTCAGATCAGTGTTGCTCCGTGCTAATCGGTGGCTACTTCTTTCCGACGGCGCGAGCGCTGACCACATCGCTGTAGATCGCCCGGAACTCTTCATCGGTGACCAGCCCTCGCTTCGCGATTGACTTCTTCTTCACTGCCGCCAGCAACGCGGCCCGCTGTTCGGGCGCAATCTCCAGCTTCAGCTCACGGCATTTCAGGTCAATGGAATCGAGCCCGCTTTTCTTGCCGAGAACGATGCTGCGCGTGGCGCCCACCAGGTCGGCGGCGTACGGCTCGATCGCTTCGGGAATGTGAAACTGCGTCGCCACCGCGCCGCTCTCGCGGTTGAAAAGGTTGTTGCCGACCGCGGGTTTCCACGGTTCCATCGAGTACCCCGACAGGCGCTGCACAATGGCGGAAGTCTCGCGCAGCTTGGGCAAGTTCATCTCCACCGGCACGTCATAAAGGCAGCTCAGCGCGAGCGCCGTTTCGCCCAGATCGCAATTGCCGGCGCGCTCACCCATGCCATTGATCGTGCCCTGGATCCAAGTGGCGCCTGCGCGAACAGCAGCTACCGAGCACGCCGTTCCGAATCCGAAGTCGTTGTGCCCATGCCAGTGGATGGGCACATCATTTCCCACCCAGCGTTTCACCTCGGCGACCAGGAAGTCCGCCGCTTCCGGGCCGCAGACGCCGATGGTGTCCACTACCACCAGTTCCGCGGCGCCCGCTTCCAGCGCCGCCGAGTAAATTTCCCGCAGAAAATCGAGCGCGGTTCGTGTGCAGTCCACGGGGAAGAACGCCACGCGAATGCCATGCTGCCTGGCCAGTTGAATCGCGCTGCTTAATCGTGCTTTCGCTTCTTCGCGAGTCAGGCCGTAGGCTTTCAGCTTGAGGTCGCTGGTCGGGACCTCGATGACGGTGGATTTCACGCCAAGCTCAACCAGGGCCTCGATGTCCGCCGTCTGGGCGCGTGAAAACCCCCAAATTTCTGCCTTCAGGCCGGCGTCCAGGATCATGCGGATGGCTTCCGCGTCTTCCGGGCTGACGCGCGGGAATCCGGCCTCGATGCGTGCGATCCCGAGCGCGTCCAGCTTGTGCGCAATTTCCAGCTTCTGCTCCGGGCTGAGAACGACACCGACCGTCTGCTCGCCATCACGCAGCGTCGTGTCGTAAAAACGAATTGGGGCGGCGACGTGGAAGCGGCCGTGCTGGTTCAGTTCGCTGACCCAGACCTTACTGTTGCCATTCATTGCTTTGCCTCAAATTCAGCGCGATCACCCAAGGAAGGAGCTTTGCCGTGCGCCTGCTCCCACGCGATCACCGGGTTGCGCAGCACGCCAATCTGCTCGATCTCGCACTCCATGACGTCGCCAGGTTTCAAATACCACGCCTTGGGATCGCCGGAGAAGGCCGCGACCCCGGAAACCGTGCCGGTCGAGACCACATCGCCGGCACTGTAGCCCATGGCGGAATAGTGCGCCAGGATCTCGGGAATTTTCACAGACATCTTGCTGGAGTGGGAATTCTGGCGCGGCTCGCCGTTGACGCGCAGCTGCATGGCGAGGTTGTGCGGGTCCTTGATCTCATCCGCGGTGACGATCCAAGGCCCCAGTGGGCAGAACGTGTCGATGCCTTTGCAGAAGCTGAACACGCCGGATTTCATCTCATTGCGCTGAATGTCGCGCGCAGTAATGTCGTTGAAGATGACGTAGCCGCCGATGTAGTCGGCAGCCTGCGCGGGCGTAAAGTGTTTGCCCGCTTTCTTGGTGACCACCGCCAACTCGAGCTCGTAATCGAGCTCCTGGGTCAGGTGCGATGGGTACACCACCGGCTCGTCGGGGCCAATGATCGCGTCGATGTTCTGGAAGAACACAATCCAAGGCAGCACCGGGTGTGAAAAACCGGCTTTGGTTGCTTCCTCGTGATGCTCGCGGAAATTGCCGGCGGTGTGAAAGAACTTGCGCGGAATGATCGGCGCCTTCAGCTTCACCTGGTCGCGACGAAATACGACGGGCTCTCCCGAGGGTCCACGCACCGTGTCGGCGTGTTCGATCGCAGACCTCAAAGCGGCACGCGCCGCGTTCAGGCTGGTGTCGCCGCCTTCAAACAACATCCGCATCTCCGCCGGAACCAGCGCGTCGGCGATTCGGTAGGCGGCGGCGCCCTGCAGGCCATGTTGCGTGGCACACGCCAGGTTGAGGTCGACAACGCGATCGCCGGCTACGATCGCGCCCGTCCGCTGCTGCTTCAATGGATTTTCAAAGGTGACCAGACGCATAGGACATTCGTGCGGCAGTCTAAGTGAAGCATCGCGGCTTGTCCAACCGCTATTTGTTGCACTTGGCCTGGCGCGGGGCACATCCAGACTGAACTCTTCATTGGGAAACACGCAGCACAGCCGCGCCGTCGATCCGGCTGTGCTTCAGCTCCTGCAATGCCTGGTTGGCCTGCTCGAGCGGAAACACTTGAACCTCGGTTTTCACCGGAACCTGGGCGGCAAGGAGCAGGCATTCGCGGACGTCCTCGCGCGTGCTGTTGGCCGCGGACCGCAGAGCCCGCTCGTGGTACAGGAGATCGTAATCGAGCGCCGGAATCGGGCTCATCGTGATCCCGGCCAGCGCAACGGTTCCACCCTTGCGCACGGCCCGCAATGCTTGCGGCACCACCGATCCGGCGGGCGCAAAGATGATGGCGGCATCGAGGGGCGTGGCAGGTTGCTCTTGCGACGCTCCCGCCCAGGCAGCGCCCAATTGCAACGCCAGTTCGCGATGCGCGGCCGCGCGCGTGAACACGTAAACTTCGCATCCCGCGTGCCGGGCGATCTGCATCACGATGTGCGCCGAGCCGCCGAAGCCGTACATCCCGAGCCTCTCCCCCGGGCGCACATTGCTCAACTTGTATGACCGGTAGCCGATCACGCCGGCGCACAGCAGCGGCGCGGCGTGCTCGTCATCGAATTGCGTTGGAAGCGAGTATGCGAATTCTTCGCGCACGATCATTGCTTCGGCGTATCCGCCGTCAACGTGATAGCCGGTAAACCGGCCGGAATCGCAGAGATTCTCCTGTTCGCGCCGGCAGAAGGCGCATATGCCGTCGGTCGAGTACAGCCAGGGAACGCCGACCCGATCTCCTTGGCGAAATTGCCGAACCCCGCTGCCGGCTTCGTCCACCACTCCGACGATCTGGTGACCGGGAATAACGGGCAGCTTAGGCAGCTTAAGGTCGCCTTCTACGATGTGCAGGTCAGTGCGGCACACGCCGCAGCAGCGCACACGCAGGCGAATTTCGTTGGCCCGCGGCTCGGGCAACGAGACGTCGCGCAACGTCAATGGATTTTGCTCGGCCGGGCGGGGTTGGTCGAGCACCATGGCGCGCATGGGCGGAGTGTAGCAAAGCTCAGGGCACGACGCTCAACCATAGCCATCCGAACAGCAGGGTCGCCAGCGTAATTGGCAGGCCGAGGCGGAAATAATCCCAGAACCCGATGCGCACCGCCGGGCGCGAGCGCTCCACCACGATGATATTGGCGATCGACCCGGTGATCGTCAGGTTGCCGGCGAGCGTGCTCGCCATGGCGAGCACCAGCCACGCATGATGAGGATCTTGAAATCCTGGCGCGAGAGATTTCAGCAGCATGACTGCTGGAACGTTGCTGACCAAGTTGGAGAGTGCGGCGGTTACCAAGGTCAAAATGCCGGCATTATGCAAGTTCCAGCGCTGCGCGAATTCCAGCAGCAACGACGTCAGGCCAACCTGCTCGGCGCCGCCAACAATTAAGAACAGACCGATGAAAAATACGAGCAGGCCCCAATCCACTTCTTCATAAACCAGGCGCGGCTCCAGCGAGCGCGTGATCAGCAGGATGGCAGCGCCGACTGCCGCCACCAGCGCCGGTTGGGCTCCCGCCACAAATGCGACCAGCACCGCCGCGGTCACGAGCACAGGTTTCGTCAGCGAGCGTGCCCGTCGTTGCGTAATCTCCAGCACAACGCCGTCGTTTTCGATAGGGCGGCCGCCCTCCCCCGCAAAGTGCAGCACAAGCCAATCCAGCAGCAGACCGACCATTGCGACGGGTCCAAGGTGGGCGAGAAACGAGCGATAGGAAATTCCGGATAACGAGCCGATCAGGATGTTCTGCGGATTGCCGGTGATGCTGGCAACGCTGCCGATGTTAGAAGCCGTCGCCACCGCCAGCAGGTAGCGCGCCGGCGGAACGTTCATGCGGCGGGCAATTGTCAGCACGAAAGGCACCATGACCAGGCAGATGATGTCGTTCACGAAAAATGCCGACAAAACGCCGCTGGTGAAAATGATGGCCGGGAGCAGGTGATGTCGTCCCAAGCGCGCGACGGCGATTTGTGCGACGCGCTCGAAAAAGCCTGCCAGCCGCAAGTTGCCGACGATCAGCATCATCGAGAACAGCAGCACGATGGTTGCGAAATCGATAAACCGCAGCGAGTCGCCCGGGCCGAGAATGCGGAAGGCGAACATCAGCACCGCGCCGATAATTGCCATTCCTGGCCGGTCGATCTTCCATCCAGGGAATTTGCCGATCGCAAACACCAGGTAGCTGGCGAAGAAAATCAGGTAACCGGCCAGGACGTGCGCTTCCGACATGGCATGCTGCATGGGGTGAGACAGCATAGCAAGCCAGGTGAATTCATGAGAACCGAAGAAAAGGCGCGACAACCTAGAACGCGAACAGGTATGACAACTTGACGAAGACCTGGTTGCCGAGATCGGTGACAGCGAAAGGGTCTTTGCGCTGGCGGTTATAGCCGATGTAGAGCGCACTGCGGGCGGTGAAGTCGTAGGCGAACAGCGAATTGATGCTGATGTCGTTCCCATGGCGGTCGCTGGCGTACTGCGCAAGCACTCTCGCGCGTGCCTTGGTGTTGAACTGATAGGTCCAGCGCGAGATGAAGAATTTGCGGTACTGAAAGTGGCGGCCGTCGAGCAGGTGTTCGTCAATGCGAATGGCGTTGAGTTCCCAGCGCAGATGCCGGCCGATCCGCGCCGTGGATTGCAGCTGCAATTCTTTCATCGAGCCGTAGAAATTCTCGTTGAATTGCACCATTTTCTGCGTCTGGAACAGCAGGTCGAAATAGACGCGGCGGCTCTGGTTGGAAGTGAGTTCCACGACGTGGATCGGTTCCTGGTAGCCGCGCGTGTTGGGCAGACGCAAAAAATCCGGGGTGAAAAAGAAGAAGCGGGTGCGGTCGTAAGAAAAACGGTAGTGCGCCTGCCAGAAATTCTTGAATTGCGCCTTGAAGTCAAAGTCGGCGCCGGCATCCTCGAGTTCGCCGTGCGTGCCGTTGCTCTCGTCGTAATTGAGGTTGAAGAAGAGCTGCCGGATGTAATGGCGATTGATGAACGGCTTCCAGGTCGCGCTCATCAGGCCGCTCCACCGATCGACTTGCGGTTCGAAGCCGGTGTGGCTGAGGTCGAGCTTGTTGCCGAGAAATTTGCCGGACACCTCATAGGTGAACTGGTTGGAGTCATAGATGAAATCCGAGATCCACCCCAAATGCTGAGCGTCAACGCCAGGATTGGCGGAGTTCGTGTTGACCATCGCCTGCGACACCCAGCGGATATGCGGCCCGGACAGGATGCTAAGGTCCATGGCGTGCGTGCTCTCGTTCTGGCCAACGGTCCCCGGTTGCTGACGTCGGTTCACCGTCATGAAACCGAAGGCGGACTTTTGGAACAGGTCATGCTGCAGACGCACTACGCCAAAAAATGCGCCGGGCGCCTGTTGCAGCGTCTGCGTTGACGGATCCACGTAGTCCTGCGCCTGGGTCACAGCTTCCAGGGCGCCGATGGTCCACGCGCCGACCTTGCCGGTGAGCTTGCCGCCTTCCAGAATGCGTTGCGGCTCTCCATCCGGCATGGGAGCGCCAATGCGGCGGGAGAAGAACAGCTGCAGCGGGGTCTGAAAGTAGTTAGCGCCCTCGGTAAAAAACTGGCGCTTCTCGGGAAAGAAGATTTCAAAGCGTGACACCTCCGCCGTGAACTGGTCGGCCTCGGTTTCGCCGAAGTCAGGGTTGATGGCCAGATTAGCGGTCAGGTTCTGCTGCAGGCCGTAGCGCGCGTTGAGGCCGCCATCCACGGAAAACTTGTTGAGCTGCGGCTGTTGTCCACCGCTCCGATTGGCGCCGCCAACGAAGGGAACCAGTTCCAAGTTTCGTCCGACGTGCAAGTCTTCCAGGCCGGTGAGCACGCCCGCGCGCGATGGCTTCATGAACCCCTCGAACAGCGGCACGGGCACCCAGAATGCGAACTCGTTGTCACGCAGCCGCTCGCGCCCGATGTTAATTCCCCACTCCTGAGAGGATGCATGTGAGATTCGGATCGACTTGAACGGAATCACCACTTCCGCCGACCATCCCCAGGACTCGCGCGACACGCCGCTGTACCAGATGCCGTCCCAGGTCAGGTCAATGGTGCCGAAGCCCTGGCCGCCGCGCGATTCGTCATAGGTGCCGTCGAATTGCGCGCCCGCGGCGGTGATGCTGAAGAAGTACCCGGTGCGGCGGTCGTGGAAGGTATCCAGCAGGATGTCGGCGCTGTCGGAGCCGCTGCCGACGTCGCGGGCGACGAAGTGGTAGTTGATACGGTCGGGATCGTCTTCGAAGCGGAATCCGAAATAGATGTTATTGTCGTCGTAAAAAATCCGCACTTCGGTGCGGCGGCTGACGGGCGCGCCTTCATTGGGCTGAGTTTGCGTGAAGTTGGTGATCGGCTCGATGGTTTGCCAGACCGGCTCATCCAGCTTGCCGTCGACCTTGATGTGCGCGTCCTCAATCCGGCGCACATGGATCTGGTGCGGCTCGTTATTGCTGGCCAGCTGCGCCTCGGCGCCGTCCGGTGCGGCAGCAAGCGCAGCAGCTGCGAAGATGATGACAGCAAAGATCCCACGCATTTGGAAATGACCCGAAAGAATACAGCAACGGATGAACTTTGCATGTGAGGCCGGATCCAATTCACAACTTTTTACGACCTCTAACGTCTACACTAGCGGCTGATAGGATTCGGCCTTCGGCACAAATGCCTGCAAAGGCTGCGCTCGCAATAGGAAGGTTCTGTTCATGAAACGCTGCATTGCCATTCTCACCGTTCTGGTAACCACGATGTTGTGTGCAGGACAAACTGCTCCTGGGTCCGAAAAGCCGTCCACTGCAGAAGGGCAGCAGCGGGGCGAAGGCCGCGGCGAAACGCGCGGATTCCGCGGGCCTGGGGGCGGAACCATCGGCGAAATCAGTAAGGACGGGTTCACCCTGAAGCAACAGGACGGGAAGACCATAACCGTGAAGGTCAAGCCTGATACGCAGTTCCGGAGGGATCGGCAAGAAGCCAAGTTCTCCGACTTCAAGCCCGGAGACATGGTCATGGTCGCCGGCGAACCGGCCGGCGAAAACACGTGGACAGCGCGGTTCGTGGTCTCACGTCAAGGCATGAGCGAGGCCAACATGCAGGTCACGCGCGAGGACTTGGGTAAGAAGTTCATTGCCGGCGAGGTAAAGGCGATTGACGGAACCAGGCTCACGATCGCGCGTCCCGACGGCCAGACGCAGACCATCGAAGTAGACGAGAACACTTCTTTCCGCAAGGGCCGCGAAAGCATCACGCTGCCCGACATCAAAGCCGGCGACCGCATCTTCGGCCGCGGTGCTTTGAATTCGGCCGGCGTTTTCGTTCCCACGGAGCTCAACGTCGGGGGGATGATGTTCCGCGGCCCCGGCGGCGGCGGTGGTGGAGAGCGTACGCAGGCCCCGCCTCCCAAGTAGCAGGATTGACAAAATTTTACGTGGTTCTTACACGCGGAATGCAGCCGAATCGCTTACCTTCGTGTTAGTACAGCCGTCTGTAAAGTCGAATGAAGTTTTTCCCAGTGCTTGCGAAGTCATGGTTGCGACGCACGATCACGCGGCGCGGCTACAGCCAATTCGCGCACGTTAGTGCGCTGCTCGTGTTCTTAGCCGGGCTCCCCATCTTTGCGCAGACCCCCTCATCGTGCGACGTTGCAGGCAAAACGGCGGCCGACGGGGTTCCTCTGCCCGGCGTTACCATCTCGGCATCGAACTCGCTTACCGGCAAAAAGACGGCGACCTCCACCGGTGTGGACGGCACTTACACTCTGATTGCCCCTTCCAACGGACGCTATGTCATCCGCGCTGAGCTGGCAGGTTTCGCGGTGGCGACCAAGGAAGTGGTGGTGAACGCGGCCAACTGCCATCTTCGTGCCGACCTGGAGATGATGTTGCAATCGCGCGTTCAGGCCGAGGAACAGCGCCAGCAGCGCCAAGCGCAGCAGCAGGTTGCGGGCGTCTCGGGTCGCGGATTCCAGAACCTGGCCCTGGCCGCCGATCCCTCCGGGATGGCTGGCATGGCGCAAGGCGAGGGAGCGGGGAACGGCGGCGCAACGGACATCTCGGGCATACCCTCTCAGGCGATGAACCCGGATGCCGCCACGGAATCGGTCGCGATTTCTTCCTCCAACAATGCCGCCCAAACCAACGAGATGATGTTTGGCGGCAACGACGAGCAAATGCGCGAGCGCATTCAGGAAATGCGCGACCGTGCCGCTCGCGGCGAGCCCGGGGTGTACATGAACGGCGGACCGGGCGGCAACGGCATGTTTCTCGGACCGGGCGGCGGCGGCCCCGGAGGTTTCGGCGGCCCCGGTAGCGTCCAGATCATCCGGATTGGCGGACGCCGTGGCATGAACATCAATAAGCCGCACGGATCGCTGTTCTACTCGGCCAGCGACGGCGTCTTCGATGCCAAGCCTTATTCGCTGAACGGCCTGCCCACGACGCAGCCGGATTATTTCCAGCAACGCTTCGGGGGCACCCTAGGCGGTCCCCTGAAAATTCCGCACATTTATAACGGCGGCACCAAGACCTTTTTCTTTCTCAACTATTTTGGCAACCGCTCCGATAACCCCTACGACGTCTTCTCCACCGTTCCGACGCTTGCCGAACGGGGCGGCGATTTTTCCGGTGTGACCACGCGCAATGGCGCAGCGGTGCAGATCTTCAATCCAGCCACCGGCCTTCCCTTCGCAAACAATCAAATCACCGCGATCGATCCCGCGGCCCGGGCGTTATTGAAATTCATTCCGCTGCCCAACCAGCCGGGTACGTTTCAAAATTTTCACTACGTTACTTCCACCTCCACCAGCAACGACAATGTGAACCTGCGCCTGATCCATAACTTCGGATCGTCCGGAGGGCCGTTTATGATGGGCCCGGGTGGGGGAGGGCGAGCCGGGCGCGGGCCGCGCAACAACCTCAATTTCGGCATTCACTGGCAGCGCTCTGACTCGGTCCTGAACAATCCGCTGCCCACCGTCGGCGGACGGACGAAGTCCAGCGCCATCGACATTCCCGCCGGCTGGGTTTACGGCAAGGGCCACCTGACCAATCATTTGCGCTTCGATTTCAACCGCAGGAACATTTCCACGAACAACCTGTACGCCGGCGTCGAGAACATTGCTTCCGAGGCGGGAATTGCAGGCGTCTCCACTAACCCATTTGACTGGGGCCTGCCCAATCTTTCTTTCACCAACTTCGTCGGCGTGAACGATATCAATCCGCTGGCGCGGCGCGATCTGACCTGGTCGCTGGCCGATACCCTGATCTGGAACCATGGCAGGCATAACGTCCGCTGGGGCGGCGACTTCCGCCGCATTCACCAGAATCCGCAGACGGACAAGAACGCGCGCGGCAGCTTCGTCTTCACCGGTCTCTATACCGCGCGTTATGTTGGCGGCGTGGCTGTGCCGGGCACGGGTTTTGACTTCGCCGATTTTCTCCTCGGCGCGCCGCAGCAGGCGTCGGTGCAGTACGGTGTCAACAACTACCACTTCGCGGCCAACTCCTGGGACTTGTTTGTCCAGGACGACTGGCGCGTGCGCGGCAACCTGACCATCAACTTCGGGCTGCGCTACGAGTATGTTTCTCCCTTCACGGAGGAAAATCACCAGCTCGCGAACCTCGACGTTGCCCCCGGATTTGTCGCGGTCGCGCCGGTCTGCGCGGTCACCATCGGCACCTGCGGCAATGTGGGCCCGTACAGCGGAGCGTTTCCTGCAACGCTGGTCAATCCCGATCGCAACAATTTCGCCCCGCGCATCGGCATTGCCTGGAAGCCAATGGTGAAAACGGTTGTGCGCGCCGGCTACGGCATCAACTACAACACCACTCAGTACTCCACGATGGTGCAAAACCTCTCGTTCCAGCCGCCGTTCGATTTTACGCAGACAAATATCGGATCCATCGCCGGCCCCCTGGCTCTGCAGAATGCTTTCGCCACCGTGTCCAGCGTGACCACGAACAATTACGGCGTGGATCGCAATTACCGTCTGGGATACGTGCAGATCTGGAACCTCGACATCCAGCGCGAGTTGACCCGCACTCTGCTGCTGAGTCTGGATTACAACGGCAGCAAGGGAACGCACCTTGACCTGCTGCGCGCGCCCGACCGCCTACCCGGCGGGGGTCTGAGCATTTCCGGGGTGCAGCCATTTCTGTGGGAGAGTTCCAATGCCGACTCGATCCTGCACAGCGGCAGTGTCCGGCTGCGCAAGCGCATGTCAGGCGGGCTGTCGGTGGGCGGCAGCTACACCTATTCCAAATCGATCGATAATGCTTCTTCCATCGGCGGCGGCGCAGTTGTGGTGGCACAGAACGATCGGGACCTGGCTGCCGAGCGCGGCCTTTCCAGCTTCGACCAGCGCCATCGTTTCACCGCCGACTATGTTTACGAATTTCCCTTCGGAACCAACAAACGCTGGCTCTCGACAACTTCGCTGGCGTCGCACGTCTTCGGGGACTGGCAGTGGAGCGGCAACATCGCCTTTGCCACCGGCCTGCCGTTTACCGCGCGTGTGCTGGGCAGTTTTACCGACGTCGCCAGCGGGGTGAACGGCACGCTGCGCGCCAATACCACCGGCGCGCCGATTTCAATTTCTGACCCCAGCGTGTCGCAGTGGTTCAATACCGCGGCGTTCACCATTCCTCCCGCCGGGACCTTCGGCAACGCGGGTAGGAACACGATCGAAGGCCCGAGCACCTTCACCGCGAACATGGCGGTGGCGAAGACATTCAACCTTGGCGACACGAAGGGATTCGAGGTTCGCTTTCAAGCGAGCAACGTCTTCAACACGCCTCAATTCACCACCATTGATACCGTTGTAAACTCACCGACCTTCGGCCGCGTGGTCGGAGTCGGCGGCATGAGGAAAATGCAGTTCCTGGCAAGGTACAGGTTCTAGGCAAATGCGTGTGTCATCCGTCGACTCGCGTTCGCTCGGGATGACACGCGACCCGGAAGGCAAATGATTCGAGAAGGCACATCCCGGTTGCTGGTCGGGCTACTCGTCGCAGCGATGGCGGTGCCGTCTCTGCCGGCGCAGCAACAGAGCGGTTCGCTCTACCGTTTTCACGTCGAGACCGACGTGGTGCTGGTCAACGTCACGGTTCGCGACAAGAGCGGCAACATCGTGCGCGGATTGAAGAAAGACGACTTCACCGTTCTCGAAGACGGCAAGCAGCAGCGCATCGCCAGCTTCGATTTCGAGCAGACCGACCTGCAAGCGGTTCCGCAACCGCAACAGGCGGTGCTGGTCGCGCCTAGAACCGCCACGCCGGCCATCGCAACGGTAAAGCCCACGGACAAACTCGAATTCCGCGATCACCGGGTCATCATATTGTTCTTCGACCTCACCTCCATGCAGCCGGAAGAGATCGAGCGCGCCGTGGTGGCGGCGCAGAAGTTCGTGGACAAGCAGATGAAGCCGGCGGACATGGTCGCCGTCATGTCGCTGGCCACGTCGCTGCAGGTGAACCAGGACCTTACATCGGACCACGAGCTGTTGAACAAGGCCCTTTCGCGGCTGAACCCGTCGAGCGGCGGCGGCTTCGACGCCGGAATGACGGGCGACACGGAGGGCACAGCCGATACCGCGCAGCCCTACACCCCCGACGACACCGAGTACAATATCTTCAACACCGATCGCCGCCTGGAGGCACTGCAGTCGCTGGCCGAGTCGCTTTCCCGCATCGAGCAGAAGAAGTCGGTCATTTATTTCAGCAGCGGCATGGACAAAACCGGGATCGAGAACCAGTCGCAGCTGCGCAACGCGATTAATCGCGCGGTTCGGAGCAATGTGGCCATCTACCCGATGGACATGCGCGGACTGCAGGCCATTATTCCCGGCGGCGAGGCGCAGCAGGCCAGCCTGCGTGGCACTTCGCCGTACTCAGGCGCCTCGGTGCGCAATGCCTTCGATTCCAACTTTTCTACCCAGGAAACCCTGGTCACGCTTGCCGCCGATACCGGCGGGCGCGCCTTCCTGGATTCCAACGACTTCGGCGCCGTCTTCAACAAGGTGCAGGAAGATACCTCGGCGTACTACGTGATCGGCTATCGCAGCACGAATCCGGCGCGAGACGGCCGCTTCCGCAAGATCATCGTCAAGACTTCAGTGCCGGATGTAAAAATCGAATTCCGCAAGGGCTACTATGCCCCGCGCGACTTTGCGCACTCTAATAGGGACGACCGTGAACAGCAACTCGTCGACGAGCTCAGCTCCGAGTTGTCCGCCACCGATCTCGACGTCTTCCTCTCCGCCGCCTATTTCCGCCTCAGCGAAGGGCGCTTCTACGTGCCCGTGTCGCTGGTGGTGCCCGGCTCGGAAATTCCGTTCACCAACTCCGGTGACAAGGACAAAGCCACGCTGGACATTATCGGCGTGGTCCGTGATGAACTCCAGCGGCCGGTGGGCAATGTGCGCGATACCGTCAAGCTCAACCTCGACGAATCGCAGCAAGTGCGCCGCAAGAACGTGCAGTACCAGACGGCTTTCACGCTGCCGCCCGGAAAGTTTCACCTGAAATTAGTGCTGCGGGAAAACCAGAGCGGGCGCCTCGGCTCGTTCGAAACCGACGTGATCATTCCGGACTTCAAGAAGGAAAAAGTTCCGCTTCGGCTCAGCTCGGTGGTGATGGGCACGCAGATCCAGAACGCATCCAAGCGCAAATCATCGGAAAATGTACTGGCGAAGGACGGCTCGGAACTAATACCCAACGTGCTGCACGTTTTCTCGCCCGCCCAGCACCTGTACTTCTATTACGAAGTGTATGAGCCGACGAAAGACACCCACTCCGCCGATAAGGGCAAGCCAATTCGCCTGCTCACCAGCATCCAGTTCTTCCAGGGAAAAGTGAAGGCGTTCGAGACCCCGCTGGTGGAAGCGCACCAGCTCACCGCGCCCGACCGCAAGGCCGCGGTCTTCCAGTTCGACGTCCCGCTCAGCCAGCTCAAGCCGGGTTTGTATACCTGCCAGGTTACGGTCATCGATGACGCCGCCGGCACCTTCGCATTCCCGCGGTTGGCACTACTGCTGAAAAACGACGCCGCGAAGCCGGCCAGTGCCGCGGGCGGCAAGTAGCATCAGGTGTGGTAGTCCGCGTTGATGTGCACGTACTCGCCGGTCAAGTCACACGTCCAGAACGTTGCGCCCACTTTTCCGCGGCGTAAGTCGACACGAATGTCGAACACCGGTTGGCTCAGATACGCATGCACCTTGTTTCCATCAAATCGCGCCGCCACGCCCCGGCGGCAAACCTGGTGCTTGCCGAAGTAGATGTCCACCTTGTCGGGATCGATCGGCGCACCCGAATACCCGACCGCCGCCAGCACCCGTCCCCAGTTCGGATCAGCGCCCGCCCACGCCGTCTTCACCAGCATGGAATTTGCAATCGCTTTTGCTACCTGCGATGCCTCGGCGTCGGACCGTGCGCCCTCGATTCGCAAATTCACCACGTGCTTGACGCCTTCGCCATCGGCGACGATCTGCCTGCCGAGCGATTCGCAAACCGCATGCAGCGCCTCGGCAAAGTCCTTGCTCTTCGGCTTTCCGGCCAGTCCGCTTGCCAGCAGCAGCACGGTGTCATTGGTCGACGTGTCGCTGTCCACGTTGATGCGATTGAAAGTCGCATGCACCGCGTCACGCAGGCGCTCGCCCAGTTCGCGCGGAGCGACGTCCGCGTCGGTGAACAGGTACGCCAGCATCGTCGCCAGCCGCGGATGAATCATGCCCGCGCCCTTGCAGACACCGAACA
>DASSIZ010000108.1 GCA_035691485.1 Terriglobales bacterium | reverse complement strand
GACCCAGGTCCCGCCTCGCGCTGTGACACAGCGCGTTCATGTTACTCGTTGACGGTGATTTCTGTCTCGGACTTAGGGGCCCCGTTGCAGCGGCCCATCGCGCCATTGGCGCGGAGCCGTACCTTGGATTGCCGTGCTCACAGTTCGGGAGTGTGACCAGATGACCAGATTGAATTTTTTTGTGGAAATTCTATTTGGTTTCGCTTGGTGGACCTGACCGGGATCGAACCGGTGACCTCATCGTTGCGAACGATGCGCTCTCCCAGCTGAGCTACAGGCCCACGCGTGAGTTCATTTTAACAGCAGCCGGGACGGGCGAGCCAGTACGGTACGGGCACCGGGCTGGCGCAAGAATTGTGGAGCGGCGGATTTCAATCCGCCGGGACCGGGAAAATAAATTCCGCCGCTACGCTACTGTAGTTTCAGCGGGGATGCGCACGGGCGCAGGTCACAGCATGGTGTGACGCGCTTCCGCGCCCTAGCCTCAATGGTGGCGCATATAATGAAGCTGTGACACCATCCAAGCACGTGCGCAAGGTCGCCGAAGCGAACTTCCCCACCCGCTGGGGGCAATTTCGCATTTTCGGGTTCGAGGGCTCCTTCCCCTTGACCAACGGCGGCGGCGAGCGGCGCAAGGAAACCGCGGTCGCGCTGGTGATGGGCGACATTCGCGAATCCGTGCCGCTGGTGCGCATCCACTCGCAATGCCTGACCGGCGACGTATTCGGTTCCCTGCGCTGCGATTGCCGGCAGCAGCTGGAGATGGCGATGGAGATGATCGCCGCCGCTGGCTGCGGGGTGCTGGTGTACGAGCAGCAGGAAGGACGCGGCATCGGCCTGATGGCCAAGCTGCAGGCGTACGAATTGCAGGACCGCGGCCTGGACACGGTGGAAGCAAACGAGAGGCTCGGGTTCGCCGCCGATTGCCGTCAGTACGCCTTGCCGGTCGAGGTGCTGAAGGCGCTGGATTTGACCGAGGTCCGCCTGCTGTCGAATAATCCCGATAAGGTTGCGGCGGTGCAGGCGGCCGGAATTGCCGTGAAGGAACGCGTCCCGTGCGAGCCGGAGCCAACCTCGCAAGCGAAGCAGTATCTCAAGACGAAAAAAGAGAAGATGGGACACCTGTTCTCGAAGTAAATCCAAAGCTCAACAACAAAAGCATTTCAGTAAATCTTCACTCTTAATCCCCTTCACTATTCCCTTCACTGGCGATCGAGGGGGAGCGAACTGCTGATGGACTCACGAACTGCGGCGATCAGGGCGTCGCGGTCCTGAAAATCCTTGGGCGAAATGGGATCGTGGAAGACGATCTTCGCGTCTGCCTTTTTGGGCGAGATAAGCATCTTCCCTTTCGGCAAAATTTCGTGGGAGCCGAGCAGCGTCACCGGGACGATCGGGCAGCCCGACTCCATGGCGAGATAGAACGGCCCTTTCTTCAGCGGCAACAGGCGGCCGTCGAGGGAGCGCGTGCCCTCGGGAAAGACGGTCATGCTGAGTCCGGAGCGGATGACCTCGGCGGCGGTGCGCATGCTGGCAATGGCAGAATCGCGGTCACGGCGGTCCACCGGGACCAGGTGGGCGACACGCATGGCAAAGCCAAGTATCGGGATGCGGAACAATTCCTTCTTTACCAGCACCGAGGTGCGGTTGGGCAACAGCGGTATGAGAAGCGGTGGATCGAGATTAGAGACGTGATTCGACATGAAAATGTAGGTCTGCTTGGGGTCGAGGCGCTCCCGCCCAATCAACTGAACCCGCACGCCTGAAAGCCTGACGCCCACCCTCACCACCCACATGCCCATCACGTACAGAAAATTGCTGTTGCCGGTCAGCAGCGCGTAGGGGAGCGTGAGCAGCCCGGTGATGGGAGTCATCGCGGTCCACCAGGCGAGGGTGAGCAAGGTGCGCATTATTCGGAGTCGCCGCGGATCCAGGCGGCACGGCGGGCGCGCTGCGCAGGCGTAACGTCGTCGCGCTCGGCGATCGAATAATTCTCCACCGGCGCGCCGGCTAGCTTGAACTTGATTTTGCGTGGTCCGGCCGCGGCGGAGACCCGCAGGTCCACGGTGTCGCCGATGCGTAACCGCGCTACATCATCTTCCGGCACTGCGCTGGCGGGCTGGCCGTTGACCTGCTGAATGACGTCTCCCGCGCGCAAGCCCGCTTTCTCCGCTTCGCTGCCCGGGTTCACGACAACAACGACGGCGACAGCGGATTGCCGGCGCTGGGTGCGAAAACCCGGATCCGGCACCGTTATGGTTTGCTTGTCAAGACGCAAGCCGACGGTGGCGAAGAACCGGTTGTAAGGAATCGGATCAACCCCGGCGACGTAGCGGGTGAAAAAGTCTCCGAAGTCCCTGCCGGTGACAGCTTCCGCCGCTTCCTGGACCCCGCGCGAATCGGGAAAAAACTTGCCTTGCTTGGCGTAGCGCTGGTTCATCCAGAGAAAAAGATCGCGCAATGATTTCCTGCCGGCGCTGGACTCGCGCATTTCGAGGTCGAGCAGCATGCCGAGAATTTCGCCCTTGTTGTAGTAGGAAATCGAGCGCTCCGGCAAATCGTAGGGCGGGTATTTCTCCAGCCAGGCATCCAGGCTGGATTCTTCCACCGACTGCGTCAGGCGCGCGGGCCGCGATTCCAGGATGCGAATGTCGTTGGCGAGTTCGGTAAGAAACCCGTTCTGGTCGAGATACCCGGCGCGGACCCGCATGTAATCGGCAACGGTGGAGGTAACGCCCTCGCTGAACCACAGCGCCCGCGTGTACTGCTCTTTGGTGTAGTCCACCGGCTCGAGCGACTGCGGGCGGATGCGCTTGACGTTCCACAGGTGAAAGAACTCGTGCGCGGTCACGTCGGCAAGGGAAAGCGGGTCGTTCTTGACGCGCTCGGCGGGGGCGGAAATTGCGGTCGAGTAAGCATGTTCCATGCCGCCGCCGATGGGGCGGCGGGGAAAGTGGTAGATGAAGAGGTAATGATCGATGGGCCGGTCCTGCATCCATTCGATTTCGGTCGCGGCGAGCTTGCGGTCCATGGCCGCGATGGCGCGAAGATCGTAATCAGCAGTGTTCGCGTCCACGACGATACGATACTGCACGCCGCCATCTTCGATCTCGATCTCGTCAAATTCCCCAAATTCCACGGGAGAGTCCACAAGACGATCGTAGTTGCGGGCCTGCAGTTCGATGCCGGCGGCGCCCGTCATTTTGACGGCGTGGTCCATCAGCGGCGTCGCAATCTTCCAATTCGGCGGAAAGCCGGTAAACGAAACCGACAATGATCGGTCCTTGGCGCCGACGACATAAACGCAAACTTCGGCGAGATTCAGGAACGCGTGCTGCTCATTGACTTCCGCGCCGAACGGACCCGGAGTGTTAGCGACGATGTCGTATTCGAAGGTGAATGAGTCTTCGCCGCCAACCCGCCACGTCGTTTTGTCCACAGCGGTGATTGGCAGTGGGTTATGAAACTTCTCATGAGCGGATGTGTGCTGTACGTGTTGCGAGAAGTCCCGCACCTGGTAAAGCGCATTCCACACCGGCAGTTGCAGTTCTCGCGAAAACTCCCGTGGGACTTCGATCTGCACATGTAGGAGATGGTTGGCGGTGTTTGCGAAAGTTACGGTGTAACGAAGTCCGCCGGGCTCCGGAGGAGAATATGACGGCACCTGCCCTGAGGCTGCCGCACACACAATAAGGCAGCAGATCAGCAGTGTTTTCCGGCAAACGTGTTTCACGCTTTCGCGGAGACCTCGCGGTTCTTCAGCGAACGCGGAAGCTTCTCATAGATGCCGCCAAAGCCGCCATTGGAAAGAATCGCCACCACGTCGCCGGGACGCAACTCGGGCGTAATGGCCTCGACGATGGCATCGGCATCGGGAAGTTGACGCGCCGGTTTGCCGCGGCGGCGCACTTCCATGATTACTTCCTCGAGGTCAAGCCGCTCCGCGGCCGGAATCGCTTCGGACTTGAAGATGCCGGCCACGATGACTTCATCGGCCAGTGCGAGGCTCTGCGACAGCGCTTCATGGAAGACATTGCGGCGCAGGGTATTCGAACGCGGTTCCAACACCGCCCAAAGCCGGCTCCCCGGATAGCGCGTGCGCAGCGCTTTCAGGGTTCCGGAGATGGCGGTGGGATGGTGCGCAAAGTCGTCGATGATGGTGACTCCGCCGATTTCCGCCTTCACCTCCAGGCGTCGCTTCACGCTTTGGAACGCGCGCAGGGCGTCGGCAATCTGGGAGACCTCGATGCCGCAGGAGGCCGCCATCGCTGCCGCGGCAGTGGCGTTGAGCACGTTGTACTCGCCGGCCAGGGTGAATTCCAAATCCGCCCACGGGCGTCCGTCACGCTGCACCGACCAGCGCGTGCGGCCGGATTCGTAGCGGACATTTGCGATCCGCCACTGGGAATTCGCGCCGAAGCCGTAGCGCTCGACCGGGCAAAAAGCGCGCGCCACGCATTCGTCCACCTCGGGTTGGCCGTCCCAGGCAAGCACGCGCCCGCGCTGCGGCACCAGGTTCACCAGGCGCTTGAACGCTGTCTTGACCGAATCGAGGTCCTTATAAATGTCGGCGTGATCGAATTCGACTGAGGTGAGCACGACCGCGTCGGGAAAATAGTGCAGGAATTTCGGGCCCTTATCGAAGAAAGCGGTGTCGTACTCGTCGCCCTCGATGATGAAGTGAGGGCCGTCGTCGAGCTTGAAACTGGCGCCAAAGTTCTCCGCGATTCCGCCAATGACGAACGAGGGCCGCCGTCCCGCCGCCTCGAAGATCCACGCCAGCATCGAGGTGGTCGTCGTCTTGCCGTGGGTGCCGGCGATGGTGATCACCTGGTGGCCGCGAAGGAACTCCTCGTAGAGCACTTGCGCCATCGACTGGAACGGAATGCGGTCGTTCAAAAGCCGCTCCAGCTCCGGGTTTCCGCGAGAGATGGCATTGCCGACAATCACCAGGTCGGGCCGCGGATCGAGGTTCTGCGCGGCGTAGGGCTGCGCGACGGGAATCTCCAGCCCGGCCAGGAAATCCGACATGGGAGGATAGACGGCGGCGTCGGAGCCGCGAACGTCGTAGCCGCGCTGCTTGAGCATGCCCGCCAGCGACGCCATCGCGGTGCCGCAGATGCCGATCAGGTGAATGTGCTTGGGATTGGTCATGATCAACGCAAATGCAGAATCTACTTCAGGTCGTGCGCCTTCGCCACCGCACTCTCCAGGAATTCCAAGCGGACGGTTTCCGTCGTCACCGTCAATCGCGCTCGCACCCCAAACGGCAGCGTGGCATTTTCCCGCGATACGTGTCCCGACCTCAAGCCATAAGCGACGGGGACATTCAGCTCGCCAACAATCCTCTCGACTACCTCCTGCAGCGTGTAGGGCTGCTCGGGAGACTGGATGCAGTCCATCATTTCGCCCAGCACGATGCCCTTCACGTCGCGAAATTTTCCGGCATACTTCAACTGCATCAGCATGCGGTCGATCTGGTAGGGCTTGGCGCCGATGTCCTCCAGGAACAGGAGCTTGCCTTCGGTCTGCGCTTCGTAAGGCGTGCCCAGCGACGCTACCAGTATGGAGAGGCACCCGCCATAGAGCACGCCTTCGCCAAAGCCGGGAATCATCGCGTTGAAACCGAACAACTGGTGCGAAGCCAGCTCCCAGTCCGCGTTTCCGCCCGTGGCCGCCAGCCACGACATTTCGTTGATGCCGTGCTGGCGCACGAAATCGCCGGTGATCATGGGACCGTGAAACGTCACCAGGCCGGCGGCATCGTGGAACCAGGTGAGCAGGCAGGTAATGTCGCTATAACCGCAAAAAATCTTGGGATGCTTGCGAATGAGATCGCAATCGATGTGGGGCAGCAGATAGTTGGCGCCGTAGCCTCCGCGCACGCATACGAGGGCGCGAACATCGTCGCGGGAGAACATCTGCTCTAACTCGCGCGCACGGCGCTCGGCCGAGCCGGCGAAGTAGAGATCGCGATCAAAGATGGTATCGAGGAATACTGGTTCGTATCCCTTCCGCCGCAACGCCGCAATGCCCTGGTCGAATAACTCGCGCTTGAAGTAGCTGGCCGGCGCGATGACACCCACGCGGTCGCCGGGACGAAGTGCCGGGGGCTTGAGCAACGGAGGAGCCGGGCGCGGCTTGGTAACGGAGGGCATCGGCTGCGTCTATAACATCATTTTCGATTGTCGATTGTCGATTGACGACTTGTGCGCGATCCGGAAAAACAGCCGGCCTCTTTATTCGCCAAAAAATTCACCCTTGGCCACGATCTCTGCCGGGCCGGTAAGAAAAACTTCGCCCTCCCAGCGGACGATCTGGGCCCCGCCGGGAGACTTCACCAGCAGCGGCGACTGCGCCCGTCCGGCGGCAATCGCGGCCACCGCCGAAGCGCACGATCCGGTGCCCGAGGAGCGGGTTTCTCCGACCCCGCGCTCAAAAATTACGATGTCAATTTCACCCTTGTTTGCAATGCGCACCAGCTCAACGTTCGTGCCGAACTTGAAGTCGTGATGGTGTTCGATTTCACTCGCCTCCGCCTGCCACCCGGGAGCAAATTCATCCACGAACAGGACGAAATGCGGATTGCCCATCGAGACCGGAACACCAACCTGCTCGCCGAATGCCAGCTTGATAGAGAACGGGTCGCCCACCTGCGGCTCGCCCATCGCGGTTTCGAATTCGAAATGATGGCCGTCCTGCGCAATGAGCTTGCAAGTCTTGATCCCGGCGCCGGTGCGGATGCTTACATGCTCGCGCTTTTTCTGCGCCACCAGGTAGGCAGCCACGCATCGGGTGCCGTTGCCGGAGATTTCCGCCTCCGAGCCGTCGGCATTGAAGAGACGGGCGCGCGCGTCAGCCTTGGGATCGGAAAAAATCCACTCCAGGCCGTCGGCGCCGACGCCGGTGTGGCGGTCGCAGATCCTTACCGCAAATTCCTTCAGGTCCTTGGGGGCATGTTTGCCCTCGATGAGAAGGAAGTCGTTGCCGCAGGCGTGGGCTTTGGTGAACGGAGTTGAGGGCATGCTTGCTTTCAGCTTTCGTACCGGTCAGCTACAACGTAAGACTTATCGGTTGCTTTTGTAAATCCTCAGCGGCGGACTTCCCTGGGCCTGCACCACAATCAGCAATTCCAGATTCTCCGGATGTTGCGCCACCGCCTGCGCCAGCGCGTCGTTGGCGGCGGTGACCACGAAGTCTGCATTGGCGGCGGGGGCGGACAAGGCGGCGTCCCACAGCTTGTAATTCCCTTCATTGATGGTGCGCTGGAGCGGGATGGCGGCGCGTTCCAGCGCTCCGCAATGTTCCCCCAGGTACATCAGGAGAGTCGAGGAAGGCGAAAGCTTGGCCAACAGTTCTCCCAGGCGGGCATCCACGGCGTATCGCGCTCCACCATTGGCGCGGATTTCGCGCAGGCAGATCGGCACACTTCTCCACACCGACACGTAGCTTCCGGCAACGAACGCACACACCATGACCGGGACCGCAACCCGCCACGTGCGCGATTTGTCTCGTCGCATCGCGAAGTACACCACGAGCGCCGCCGAAGCTGCGAACGCGGGCAGCAGTTGCATTCCGTAGCGCGTGTTGTAATACGAAAACGGCCACCATTGCGGGATGAAAATGGGCACGTCTCCCCACGCAATGGAGATTGCGTAGAACGGCTTCGGCAACCAGAGCAGCAGCCATGGCAGCAGTCCCCTTCGCCAAACCAGCACCAGCCCAGTTCCCACCAGCGCCAGAAGCAGCCACGTCTTCTCTATCCAGGACGATGGCGTGCCCGGGTGGCGGCGCGTCTCACCCAGCGTGAGCGTCGCGTTGCGGGCAAAATATTGCGCGGCGACGGAGGGGCTGTGCCATCCGGGATGGTGCGGTTCTCCGGCGCGCCTCGAACGTTGCTCGATGGCCCTGGCTGAATAGCGCCCGGTGGCAAACTCCAGGGGGTTTCCGAAAATATAGGCGTTGTAGGACAGCCAGAGCACGGGCGCGATGGCGCTGATGAGGACAAACACCGCGAGCGATCGTCCAAGATTGCCCAGCAGGTTGCGCCGCAGCCGCGCTCGCGAGGCGAAGATGACGACCAGCCCCGCTACAACTACAAAAACGGCGCCGTAAAACCAGGCATCGTAGCGCAACAGCATATCGGCCATGAGCAGCCAGCCCGCCCACTTCAGATGTTGTGCGGCCTCGTCGTCTTCCCCCTGCAGGGCAAAATGCGCGAAATCGGTGAAGAACGCGGTAGCCCAGATGAGCAGCGCCAGGCTGAGGGGCTCGTTCAGAGCGGTGGTCTGGAGATAAATCAGGTTGGGATTCGCCGCGAAGATTGCGGCCGCAATCCAGGCGGCCACGCGCGCCGCTCCATCTTCCGCGCCGATCCACGCCAGGCCCGAGCGCACCAGTCGAAACATGCCGAGTGTGCCGAACACGAACGCCGCCATCGAGGGGATTGCGCCCCCAACGCCGCTGCTCCAGCCCGCGTCGGAGATGATGAATGGAATGGTGAGGAGATGTTGCAACGGCAGCCAGACGGTTCCGAGCTGCTGCAGGCCGGGCGTGCGCGAGTCAAAAACGCGGCGCGCAATGTTGATGTGGGCGACGGCATCGCCGGAGAGCAGAATCTGGCCCCACTTGTAGTAATGCGCGAGCGCCGCGATGGAAAGAGCGATCGTCGCCAGGGCGAGCAGCTGGACTTCGCCGATGCCAACCCCGCGCTGGCGCAGGCGCTCGGCGCGCTCGCGGCGCACACTCCAGTTCTTAGGGGGGGCTGGCATCAATGAGCCAAGTCAAGCGCAATGGTTCGAATTCTGACTTCTGACTTCTTACTTCTGACTTTCCTTATTCCAGGTGCGTGAGCTCGCGAAAAATGGCGAACCGCGCGTCGATCTCCTCGCGCGTCAGGTTCTGCAGGCGCTCCGGGCCGAAGCGCTCGACGGCGAATGATCCCATCACGCCGCCGTAGAACATGGCGCGCTTCAGGACCTCGCGGTTGAGTTCGCCCTGGGACGCAATATAGCCCATGAAGCCGCCGGCGAAGGAGTCGCCCGCTCCGGTTGGGTCGCGGACTTCAGCCAGCGGCAGCGCGGGCGCGCGAAACGGGTGGTGACCGATGCCGAACATGTGATCGCCAAAAAAGATGGTCGCGCCGTACTCTCCGTGCTTGATGACCAGCGCCTTGGGCCCCATGGCCATGACCTTGTTGGAGGCGCGCAGCAGGTTGGAGTCGCCGGCCAGCATCTTGGCCTCGGTATCGTTGATCAACAGCAGGTCCATCAACTTGAGGGTCTGCAGCAGGTCAGGACGTTTGCTGTTGATCCAGTAATTCATGGTGTCGCCGCCGACCAGCCGAACGCGATTCAGCTTGTGCCGGACCTCCCCCTGCAGCACGGGATCGATGTTGGCGAGAAAAAGGAACTCGGAGTCGAGGTACTTGGCGGGAATCTGCGGCTGGAATTTCTCAAACACGTTCAGATCGGTGAAGTGTGTTTTTGCCTCGTTGACGTTCTCGCCGTACTCGCCGCCCCAGTGAAACGTCTTGCCGGAGGCGCGCTGCAGGCCTTCCAGGTTGACGTTGCGCTTGCGCAGCACGTCCTCGTGCTGGCGCGTGAAATCGTCGCCCACGACAGCAACGATGCGCACCTCGGTGAAATAACTCGCGGCCAGGGAAAAATAGGTAGCCGAGCCGCCCAGGATTTTCTCCACCTTTCCGAACGGGCTTTGGATGGTGTCAAACGCAACCGAGCCCACAACCAGGATCGCCATTACGCTTTCACTTTCTTTTCATCGAGGTATTTATCAAGAATGAGCTTGAGCCGCTCGCGCATGGAGGCGGGAATCAACTTCGGATCGGTCATGATGGCGGAGGCCAGCGCCGATCCGCACCTGCACTTGCGGTCCTTGGGCATCACCTTCACGGCCTCGCGCACCACGGCGCCGGCATTGGCCGCATTCTTCAACAGCACGGCGACCACCTGATCGACAGTCACGGCATCGTGATCCGGGTGCCAGCAGTCGTAATCGGTGACCATGGCCAGCGTGGCGTAACAAATCTCAGCCTCGCGTGCGAGCTTTGCCTCCTGCAGGTTGGTCATGCCAATGACGTCCATGCCCCAGGAGCGATAGACGTTCGATTCCGCCTTGGTCGAGAACTGCGGTCCCTCGATGCAGAGGTAGGTGCCGCCCCGCTTGCCCACCACCCCGGCGGCGTTGCAGGCGGTTTGCATGGCTTGCGAGACTTCCGGGCAAACCGGATCGGCGAAGGCGATGTGAACGACAATGCCTTCGCCGAAGAACGTCGAGATGCGGCGGCGGGTGCGATCGTAAAACTGCTCGGGGATGACGAACTCCAGCGGCTTGTGCTCTTCTTTCAGCGAACCGACCGCGGACAGGGAGAGAATGCGCTCCACCCCCAGCTGCTTGAAGCCATAAATGTTGGCGCGGAAATTCAGTTCGCTGGGCATGATGCGGTGACCACGCCCATGCCGCGAAAGGAATGCCACCTTGCGGCCTTCGAGGGTCCCGAGAACGTATGCGTCGGAAGGGCTGCCGAATGGGGTGTTCTGCTTGAGTTCGCGTGTGCCGGTCAGGCCCGGCATCTGATACAGGCCGCTGCCGCCGATAATGCCGATTTCCGCTTCCGCCAACGAGTTCTCCTGGATTTCGGGTGAACTCGGGATTATACAAAACCGTGTTCCTGGCCTCCGCTGCGTTCTGTTGTGGAAGGGCACGGCCTCAGCCGTGCCGATTCGCTAGTTTATATTTTTGTCATTCCGAGCCGGCGTACTGAGCGCAGCGAGGGAGCCCGCGAGGAATCTGGGTTCTTCTCCGTCACGCCCGCGACGCCGCCTATAGGAAAGTCACTCATGAGCTCCGTGCGAATCGACAAATGGCTATGGGCCGCCCGGTTCTTCAAGTCGAGAGCGTTGGCCGCGCGGGCTTGCGAGCTAGGCAGAGTGCAATGCAACGGCCAGCCGGCCAAGCCGGCACGCGAAGTCAAGATTGGCGACATGCTGCGCGTGACCAACGAGAGCGGCGACTTCCAGGTGGAGGTGCTGGTCGTCAGCGAGGTGCGCGGCCCGGCCGCGGTGGCGCAGACGCTCTATCGAGAGACAGAGGAGAGCAAGCAACAGCGCCTGAAGGTGGCGGCGGAGCGGAAGGCGAGCAGGCAGTTCGAACAGCCGCCCGCCGGGCGACCATCAAAACGCGACCGGCGCAAAATCCTGCAGTTCCGGGGAAGAGGCTGAGCGGTCATCACTTCACCAGGACCGCGTCCCGAACTTTGGCCACCAGTTCCTCCGGCACACTCTCGATCGAAATCACCATATCGCCCGATCTCACCAGCGCCACCGGACCATCCGACGTAGTCCACTGCGTCCAAACAATCCCCGGGCCGTCCGGGGTACCACCTGCGCCGCCGCCCGGCACGCCGGGAGTTACCTTGTAACGCTTGGGAATGTTGGCTGTGCACGCTTTCCGGAAACTCGTCGCGGCCTCTTCAGTGGCCCATTTCGTGACCGTCACTACCGCCAGTTCACCACTGGCCTTATGCTTCATGGCGTAGTACCAGCCGCCGCGCCAGTGAGGATAAATTGTCTTGGGATCGTCGATGCCGTAGATTTCCGACATCACGGCAACGTCAAACTCTCCAATCGAACCGACGTCGTACTTCTCCCAATCCTTTCCCATCAGTTTGGCGATGTCGGGCACGGGAAGCTCCGGTAATTTTTCCGAAGCAAGGTAGGTTGCCGGCTCCATCACCTGGCGCGTGTTCTGCGGCGGGGACTTGAAGACACCGGCGAACGCCTTCTCCTTGCCGCCCTTGGCCAGCAACGCGCGCTCAAAATCGAGACCATAGCTGTAAGGGAACAAGAGCACGCGCTTCAGGAACAAGGGCGCGCGATTGAATACCGGCGAATCTTCGCCTTCCATCATGCCCTGCTGAATGGCTTCGGCGATGGTCGGCGAGTTCACGATATTGTTGCCCGTGGGCGCCAGCAGGTAATCAATCATGACGGCCATCGCCTGCCCCTCGATGATGGCATGACGCGCCGCGACTTGTTCATCGCTGCGCGCCTCCTCGGCCGGGGTCTTCTGAGACGATCCCTTCTCGACCCATTTTTCCATGCCGAAGTTCTGGTCCTGCAGGGCGTGGGTGAGTTCGTGGGCCATCACCGGCAGCTGTGACGCCGGCGGCAGCCAGTCGAGCAGGTACACGGTTTTAGTCTTGGTGTCGTAATAGCCGGCCACCTGCTCGCGCAGCAACTCGACGAGAAACTTTTCGAGATCGAAATCCCGCGGCAGCAGGCCCATTTTTTTCAGCACCACTTCAGAGTGGCGCAGGCGTTGCGTGTCTTCGTCATCCATCATTCGCGCCTGGATGAACTTCTGCACCTGGTCGCGGTCGGCAAGCTGCCGCTTAACGGGGTGCCTGATGCGCAGCCCGGTATCGCGGCTGTCGAAATCGAGAACTTCATCCACCGTGCTCAGCAGTTCCTTGGCTTCCTCGGGCGTGATGTGATGCTCGGTGGATTCCGCTTGCCCGGTCTTGGCAGGTGCGGGTTGAGGCTTGGGCGGAGCTTGGGCAACAACGCCGGATGCCAGCGCCAGCAGTATTGCAATCGACGCGAACGTTTGAAACGCCCGCCGGCTTGCCTGAACCCATTGGCTTCGTAGAAGTCCTTCGACCGCGCTCCCCAGCCCAGTCGTTTCGCTCGGGATGACGGCAGTCAAGTGCACTTCGGAACTCCTATGTAATTGGCTGAACAACGAAATCACTCGGTTACTTGTCTGGCGATCCAGTCGCCCACTTCGCGCGTGCCGAGAGTACCGCCGACATCAGGCGTGAATTGCCTGGCTCGCACCGCGGCCAGCACGGCAGCATCAATTCGGTCGGCGTGCTGCTGCAGCCCGAGGTGTGCCAGCATCATGGCCGCGCTCTGGATGGCGCCCAGCGGGTTGGCCACGTTTTTGCCCGCCAGTGGCGGCGCCGAGCCGTGCACCGGCTCAAACATCGAAGTCCGTCCGGGATGGATGTTCGCGCTGGCCGCCATGCCCAATCCGCCCTGCAGCGCGGCGGCAAGGTCGGTAAGAATGTCGCCGAACATGTTGTTGGTAACGATGACCTCGAACTGGCGCGGCTCGCGAACCATGGCCAGGCAGAGCGCGTCCACGTACATGTGCTGCGGCGATATCTCCGGAAAATCTTTCGCCACCTCCTTGAAGACGCGCTGCCAGAGGCCGCCGGCGTGCGTCATGGCGTTCGATTTGTCGGACATCAGGACTTTTTTTCGGCCGTGCCGGCGCGCGTACTCGAAGGCGTAACGAATGATGCGCTCCACGCCCTTGCGCGTATTGATGTCTTCCTGGGTGGCAATCTCGTCCGGCGTGCCCTGCTTGAAGACCCCGCCCAGGTCGCCGTAAACCCCCTCGGTATTTTCGCGGATGACAGTAAAGTTCACGTCCTCCGGCTTAACATTCTTGAGTGGGCAGAGGCACTCGTCGAGCAGGCGAACCGGGCGAACATTGGCGTAAAGGTCCATCCTGAAGCGCATGCCGAGCAGGATTTCTTTGGCGTGAATGTTGCTGGGAACGCGCGGATCACCGAACGCGCCAACCAGGACGGCATTGAAGTCCCGCGCCAGTTTCTCAAAGCCCTCCGGAGGAATGGTGGTGCCGTCGCGCAGGTAAAGCTCGGCGCCCCAATCGAGCTCGGTGAAATCGACGGGCGCGGCGGCGGCGCGCACCACCTTCAGCGCCTCCGCGGTTACTTCTTTGCCGATACCGTCGCCAGGAACGACGGCGATTCGCTTTCTCTCGGGCACGGCAGACAAGATACAGGAGTCGACGGTCGATGGTCGACGGTCGACTATAATCATCAGTTTGGCTATGCCGACCACAGCACTCCATGAGCGGATGGTTTCTGCCGGGGCGCGCCTTGGCGAGTACCTGGGCGCGGAAACCGCCATCTCCTTTGGCGATGCCCGCCGCGAGTACATGGAACTCCGCTCGGGAGCGGCGATTTACGACCTGGGCTGGCGCGCCAAGATCGTGGCCACGGGGTCGGATCGCGTGCGCTGGATGAACGGCATGGTGACCAACAACATCCGCGACCTTGTCGCCGCTCACGGCAACTACAATTTTCTGCTCAATGCGCAGGGCCGCATCCTGGCCGACCTGTATGTCTACAATCGCGGTGAGTACCTGCTGATCGACACCGCACGCTGGCAGGCGCCAAAGCTGCTCGAGGTAATGAACAAGTTCATCATCATGGACGACGTCGAACTCACTGACATTTCCGACAAGTTGACATCGCTGGCCGTGCAGGGTCCCCGCGCGCACGAGGTGCTGCTGGAGGCCGGGCTCAAGTTCGCCGAGGTTGAGCCGCTGGAAGTGCAGGACATCGCGTGGAATGATGCCGGGCTCTCCATTACACGCATGGCAAGCGATATCTCGAGCACCTATGAAATCTGGCTCGCTCCCGCCAGTGCCGCTGCGGTCTGGGATGCGCTGGTGCGCGGCGGCGCCAAGCCCGCCGGCAGCGAGGCGCTGGAGATGTTCCGGCTGGCCGCCGGCATCCCGCAGTATGGACCCGACATCAGCGAGCGCTACCTGCCGCAGGAATCCGACCAGGAGCAGGCGCTCAATTTCAGGAAAGGCTGCTACATCGGGCAGGAAATCGTCGAGCGCGTGCACTCGCGGGCGCTGCTGCATCGCAAGCTGACCGGATTTGAAGTCGATGGTCCGCCGCCTGCGCCGGGAACCAAGATCCAGCAGGACGGCAAAGAGGTTGGCGAGATCACCAGCGCGTTGGCAGTCCCCGGCAATCATGGCGACCGCACGGTGGCGCTCGGTTACCTGCGGACGGAGGCGCGCAATCCCGGCGCGGAACTCAGCGTCAACGGCGCGCGCGCCGTCGTTCGGCTGCTCCCGTACAAGGAACTGGCAGCCTGATGTACATTTTAGAATTGCCGAATTGTGGAATTGGTTTTTCAACTTCCTCAATTCCGCGATTCCCCAGTTCCGCAGCAGGCGACATCTATGGCTGATAAGAGAGAACCCGAATTCACCGTCACCGACCGCCGCCGATTCACCGTCGAGGGTGAGACTAACGCGCCGCCCGAACCGGCCCCGGAAATACATCCGGCGGAGCCGACGAAGAGCGCAGCGCCGGAGCCGCGGCCTGGATTTCCGCAGCAGGACGAACAGCAAGTCCCGCCGCCGCCGAGCGCCTCCGAGCGCCAGGCGAAGCACGATGCCTTCAAGGAGTCCTCGAAGAAGCTGGACGCGCAGATCCAGTCGGAGTTGGGCGGCCGGCGCCTGCAGGACTTTGAGGTGAATTTTGAGCGTTTCATTGCTTCGCTGTACATGAGCGCTCTCATGCAACTGGGCTTGGTCCACGAGCAGGGCGGACACGCGGGCGTGGACCTGGTGGGCGCGCGGCAGACCATCGACACGCTCGGCATGCTTTCCGAAAAGACGAAGGGGAACCTGACGGCGGTGGAGGACAACCTGATGCAAAACGTCCTCTACGAGCTGCGCATGGCTTATGTCGAGGTAACGAATGCGATCGCTCGCGGCCCGCAGGCGCCCGGCGCACCCCCGCCGCCCGGCGGCATCAACTTAAAATGAAAGCCCTCCTCACCGTGCTCGGCAGCGGCACGTCGATGGGCGTGCCCACGATCGGCTGCCGCTGCGCGGTCTGCACTTCTCCGGACCCGCGCGACCGCCGCACCCGGCCTTCGATCCTGGTGGAGTATGGCGAACGCCGCGTGCTCATCGATTCCACGCCCGACTTCCGCCAGCAGGCCATCCGCGAAGGCATCCGGCAACTCGATGCCGTGCTCTACACCCACGCGCACGCCGATCACATCCTGGGACTCGATGACCTGCGCCCGCTCACCTTTCACAGCGCCGGCAAGATTCCGCTGTACGCGCAGCCGTCGGCGATCCCGCGCATTCGCGAGATGTTCAGCTACATTTTTTCCGGCGACTACAAGTTCGGCGGCATTGCGCAGGTGGAACTGAATACCCTGGATGGGCCGCTGGAATTGCACGGCGCGCGCTTCGATCCCATCGCGATCCTGCACGGCGACGCGGAAATTTGCGGGTTTCGCTTCGGAACGGCCGCCTACCTCACCGATTTCAGCGAGATTCCGGAGAAGTCGCTGGAGCGGCTGCGCGGGCTCGACATCCTGTTCCTCGATGCGTTGCGCCACAAGCCTCATCCGACGCATTCCACCGTCGCCAATTCCCTGCAATTGATCGAGCGACTGAACCCGCGGCGCGCATTCTTCACCCACATTTCGCATGACCTCGGGCACGAAGCAACCAACTCCGCCCTGCCGCCGCACGTGCGCTTGTCACACGACGGCCTGAAGCTTGAGTTCGAGATTTGAAGGAAGGCCGGGAATGAAAGTCTATCGCCATCTCGATGAGCTTCCCGGCGAGCTGGGGCCGACCATCGTCTCGGTCGGCAACTACGATGGCGTTCACATGGCCCACCGGCGGGTGCTCGGCGAACTGGTGCGACGCGCGCAAGAAACCAAGTGCGCGTCGGTAGTGGTCACCTTTGATCCGCACCCCACGCGCATCCTCCGCCCTGACGTTGCTCCGCGTTTGCTGACGCCCGTGCCGGTGAAACTGCGACTGCTGGAGGAGACAGGCATCGACGCCGTGCTGCTGCTTCCCTTCACCCGCGACCTGTCATTGATGACGCCCCTGGAGTTTGCCGAGCAGGTGCTGCTGCGGGGTCTGCGCGCTCGCGAGGTCCACGAGGGGTTTAACTTTCATTTCGGGCATCGCGCGCAGGGCAATGTGGAGCGGCTGGCGGAGATCGGTCGCGAGTTCGGCTTCGAAGTGCGAATCTATCCCGCCCTCACGATTCGCGGCGAAGTGGTCTCCAGCAGCCGCATTCGCGAACTGCTGGGCGCGGGAGAGGTCAGCCGCGCGCGTCACCTGCTGGGGCGCGTGTTCAACATTTTCTCGACGCCGGGACGCGGGCGCGGATATGGCCAGAAGTACACCGTGCCCACCATTAACCTGAGCCGCTATGACGAGATGATCCCGCGCAATGGCGTGTACATCACGCGCACGGCGGTGAACGGCGAGACCTTTGATTCCGTGACCAACGTGGGCGTGCGCCCGACCTTCGGGCCGGATTCCTTCGCCATTGAAAGCCACCTGCTCAATTTTCATCCCATCACGCTGACCGCGCAGACCCAGGTTGAGCTTTGTTTCCTGAAGCGACTGCGCGACGAACAGAAATTCCCGACTGTCGAGGCCCTGCGCGAGCAGATTGGACGCGACGTGGGGAGGGCGAAAAAGTATTTTCAGCTGCTGGGACGGCGTTAACTGTTATCGAGTCTCCACCGCTGTAAAACGTTGTAAATTTCCCGCCGGGACGTCCGTCCAAGGAACATTTCCGCATACGCTGGCGTATGTAATGCAGGGGGCGGTAACAGAACTGTGCCCCTCGCGTCCAACCAGAATGCGCCTGCTGCTCGACATCTTCGTCCAAATGCTGCACACCCTGTGGTCGCACAAGACCCGCTCGTTCCTGACCATGTTTGGAATCGCGTGGGGAGTAGGCTCGCTGCTGCTGCTGGTGGGGCTTGGCGAAGGCTTCCGCACCGGCCAGAAGAAGCAGCTTTCGACTCTCGGCGAAGACGTCCTGTTCATCTGGGGCGGGCGCGCGCCGGCCGTGGAAGGAAACTTCAACGGCATGCGCCAGTACTACCTCACGATTCGCGATTGGCAGGATGTGGTTCGCGAGTGCACCGAGTGCCGGAACTCCGCGCCGGTGATCTCGCGCGGCGACGTCCGCGCGGTCAGCGATTTTTATTCCACCTCCGGGCAGTTGATGGGAACGACCCCAAATTTCAGCCAGATCCGCTACATGCCGATCAAGGCGGGGCGCTGGATCAACGAGGCCGACAACGCGGAGCGGCACCAGGTGGTGGTGCTCGGCGATGAAGCGCGCCGCAACCTGTTTCAAGGCCAGCCCGCGGTGGGAAGCACGATCCTGCTCAACGGTGTGCGCTTCGATGTGATCGGAACCCTCGACAGCATCGGCCACGGTGACAACAACCAGTTGAACTTGCGCATTTTCATTCCCTTCGAAACCATGCACATGCTGTTTCCGCGCAAGGACACGGGCGATCTGCAAGACGCGATTTCCTTCATCAACTACCAGCCGCGGGTGCATGAGCGGCATCAATTCGCCCGCCAGCAACTGCACAAGATCATCGGCCGCAACCACCACTTCGATGGGACCAATCGGGACGCCTTCGACGAGTGGGATTCCATCCAGACCTACGACATGATCGGGAAAATTTTCGATGCCATGGACATGTTCCTTGGCACCGTGGGACTGGTCACGCTGGCCCTGGGCGCTATCGGGATCATCAACATCATGCTGGTGGCAGTGGCGGAGCGGACCCCGGAAATCGGCCTGCGCAAGGCCCTGGGCGCGACCAACCGCAGCGTCATGTTCCAGTTTTTTGCCGAAGGAGCATTTTTGACCGTGCTCAGCGGCGGGATCGGCCTGGCCGCGGCGGCGGCATTGTGCTCGATGCTGGGCAGGCTGCCCTCCCCGCCCGGTTGGGACACGCCCAAGATCGTGCCCTCCTCGGCGGCGATCGCCATCGGCAGCCTGGCGCTTGCGGGGATCATCGCTGGACTGTATCCCGCGCGTAAGGCGGCGCTGCTGCAACCGGTCGAGGCACTGCGAAAGGACTGAATGAGCGGCGACCTGCTCAAAATGGCGTACAGCGCGATGCGCTACAACCGGCGGCGCACCTTGCTGACCATGCTCGGCATGGCGTGGGGCATCGCAACCGTGGTGCTGCTGCTCGCCTACGGGGACGGCTTTGGCCGCGCCATCCACGCCATCTTTGAGAATTTCGGCGCCAAGGCGGTAGGCATTTTTCCCGGACGCACATCGCTGCAGGCCGGCGGCAACAAGGCCGGCGTGCAAGTCCGTTTCACCGACGAAGACCTGGAGCGCCTGCGCAACGTGGTGCCGCTGGTGCGGCACATGGCGCGTTACAACGAAATTACCGTGCCCGTGCAGCGCGAAGAACGCGCCTTTAATCTCGAACTGGACGGCATCGACCCGCCCGCGCAGAGCATCTGGAACCTGCAACTGGAATCCGGGCGCCTGTTGAGCGACGAGGACAACATGAGCCACGCTCGCGTGTGCGTGCTGGCCTCGGAGGCAAAAGAAAAATTGTTCTCCGGAGCGCCGGCCGTCGGCCAACGCTTGCGGGCCGGCGGCGTAACTTTTGAGGTGGTCGGCGTGCTGAGCGCGCGCATGCAGGAGGGCGACAACGACATCAATCGAACCGTCTTCATTCCTTACACCACGATGGGCTTGCTGAAGGACATTCATTACGTCGGCGGCATCTGGCTCGACTACGAGGCCCTCGATCATGACAAGGTGAGCAAAACCATCCGCCAGACCATGGCGCTGGCGCACAACTTCGATCCCGAAGATCATCTCGCGGTCCGCGTCTTCGATGCGCAAAAGCAACTCGCGCAATTCGAGATGATCACGCTCGGCATCAAGATCCTCATGGGTTTCATCGGCTCGCTGACGCTCGGCATCGGCGGCGTCGGGCTGATGAACATCATGCTCGTATCGGTGACCCAGCGCACGCGCGAGATCGGTATGGAAAAAGCCTTGGGCGCGCGCAAGCGCGATGTCCTGTTCCAATTCCTGGCCGAAGCGCTGGTGATTACCGCCGTGGGCGGCATCTGCGGCATTATCCTGTCCTACGCCGTGTCGCTCACGGTCGGCCGGATTACGTTGTACAGCGCGCTCGCGTCGCACGCGGAAGCCGCTGACATCAGCCTGCTGATCCAGCCGCGCGTGGTCGCGATTGCCACCGCCATTCTCGCCTTCGTGGGCCTGGCCAGCGGCATGCTCCCGGCAATCCGGGCGGCGAACCTGGACCCGATCGAAGCACTGCGGTACGAATAAGGCTGATCTCCACAATCGACAATCGGCGGCGCCTTTGTTGTAATGCTGCGCCGTGCGCGCCCCGTTCAAGCCCTGGTTGCTCGATCTCGCTCCCCACGAGCGTTCCACCCTGCTGGCGACCTTCGGCGGGTGGGCGCTCGATGGCATGGACGTGATGGTGTTCAGCTTTGTCATTCCCAGCCTGATTGCCATGTGGAACATCGGCAAGGGGGAGGCGGGGATCCTGGCGTCAGCCACGCTGATCCTGTCCGCCCTCGGCGGCTGGCTCGCCGGGCTCCTCGCCGATCGCTACGGGCGGGCTCGTGTGCTGCAGATCACCATCGCGTGGTTCGCCGTCTTTACCTTCCTTAGCGGGTTCACCAATTCCTTCTGGCAGTTATTGATCACGCGCGGTCTGCAGGGATTGGGATTCGGCGGCGAGTGGGCGGTTGGCTCGGTGCTGATGGGCGAAACCATTCGCGCCGAGCATCGCGGCAAGGCGGTCGGAACCGTGCAGGGAGGGTGGGCGATCGGATGGGGCATCGCGGCGCTGTGTTACGCGCTGCTATTTTCCGTGTTGCCGGTGCCGCTGGCCTGGCGGGCGCTGTTCTGGATCGGAATTCTTCCCGCGCTTCTGGTCTTCTATATCCGGCGCTACGTGCCCGAACCGGAGGTCTATACCCGCACGCGCGCGCAACTGGACGCGTCCGGCGAGCGCAGCCGGTTCATGGAGATTTTTTCGCCAACACTGCTGCGGGTGACCCTGCTCACCTCGTTGATGGCAACCGGTGCGCAAGGAGGCTACTACGCGGTCACCACCTGGCTGCCGACGTACTTGAAAACCGTGCGGCGCCTCTCGGTGTTGAACACCGGCGGGTACCTGCTGGTGGTGATTGCGGGGTCCTTTACCGGCTACATGGTAAGCGCGTGGCTCACCGACACGTGGGGACGACGGCGCACGCTGATCCTGTTTGCCGCTTGTTCCTTCCTCGCGGTCGCGGCCTACACCAAGTTGCCCATCGGCGATCGGATCATGCTGCTGCTGGGATTTCCGCTGGGTTTTTTTGCCTCCGGATCATTCGGACCCATGGGGGCATTTCTCACCGAACTTTTCCCCAGCCGGTTGCGCGGCTCGGGACAGGGATTTTCCTACAACTTCGGGCGCGGCATCGGGGCACTGTTCCCGGCGCTGGTCGGTTATCTCAGCGCCCGCGTCTCGCTGGCAGCGGCAATCGCGACTTTTGCGCTCTCGGCATACCTGTTGATGATCATTTCTGTCCTCTTGCTGCCGGAAACGCGAGGTATGGAGCTGCGGGCGGGAGAATGACTCATTCGATCGGTTCGACGATTTCCTCTTTCCCTGACATCTGCACCAGCACCGTCGCGGTCAGCACGATCACGATGCCAATCACCTGCACCGGCCGCACCAGTTCGCCCAGGGTAATGGCGGCGATCAGGATGGAAAACACCGGCTCCAGGCTGCTGGTCACGACGGCGCGAGTGGAATCGAGGTATTGCAGACCGGCAATATAAAAAGAGAACGGCAGCAGCACGGATGTCAGGGAAAACAGCGCCAGGAAACCCCATTGCGCCTGCGAGTAATGCTCGGCAAAGACCCGCCATGGCGGATTCATCGCCAGCCAGAACAGCGCCGTACCCATCAGGATGTAGAGCAGCACCTTCCAGCGGTCGTGCCGGGTGAGCAGCGGTGGAATAAAAATGTTGTAGTACGCGAAAGAGAAAGCGGCTGCCATGGCGGCGGCGAGCCCAACCAGGTTGATGCGGAACTGCCCGGTGCCCACCACTCCGATGGCGAGCGCGCTGCCCACCACCGCCAGGCCGACAGAGAGCACGCGCGATGCGGTCGCCCTCTGCACGCCGCGAGCGACCATGTACACCAGCACCCAAACCGGAGCGGTGTACTGCAGGATGATGGCGGTGGCAACGTTCGTTTTCTGGATGGCGAGGTAGTAAAAGTAATTCGACGCGGCCACCCCGAGCACGCCGATCAGCAGCGCGCGCACAACATCGCCGCGCGACATCCTGAGTGCGGGAGGCCCCCGCCGGGCCAGCAACACCGGCGCCAATACCAGCAGCGCGAGGGTGACTCGGGTCTGCGCCAGGATCAGCGGACCGATCGGCGGCAGCGCCTGCCCGGTAACCAGCCTGCCGGTAAACGCCGCCCGGCCCAGCGACGCCGATATCCCCCAGCACAGCGCCGCCGCGGCGATAAACAGGTAGCCGCGGATGGAAGCGGGCTGGGACGCGCCCGCTCCTGCAATTTCGGATCTCGATTGCGACGCCATGCCGGAATACGAAAGTCTATCCGCCGAAAGCGGTGCAACACAAAAGGCACGGCTCGCGCCGTGCCTCATCTCATCCCTGAAACCGGCTGCTATTCCGCCATCAGCGCATCCAGTTGGTCGGGATCAAACCCGATCATCACCTCTTCGCCGATCACCAGCGTGGGAGTCGAGCGGCTCTGGTACTTGTGGATCAAGTCGTCAACCGCATCCGCATCCACCGACACATCACGGTCTTCGTACTCGATACCTCTCGCCGAGAGGTAGGCCTTTACTGTGCGGCAGGGCGGTCAACCGGGTTGGGTGAAAATGACAACTTTTTTCGCCATGGACGCTTAAGACGCGGCAAAGGTCCGGCAGGGTGCAAATTATTGCTGACCTGGCGGTCAGGAACCGAAGTCGGAATCGCGGAGGCAAAAGCCGGGCCGCTGATGAACGCAGATACACGCAGATCAGTTTGTTTTCTGGATCGGTGTCGATCAGCGTGAATCGGTGGCTTGCTTTGTTCTCCTGTCATCCTCTGTGTCCTTTGTGGCTAACGTCGTCACTCCTCCGCCACCTCGATCTCCACCGTGATCTTTGCCGTCTTGGCCAGCATCTGCGAAACCGAGCAGTACTTCTCCTTCGACAGACGGACCGCGTCCTCCACCGCCTTCCGAGAGACCTTCCCGGCAACGCGATAATGCAATTTGATCGAGGTGTAGACGGCCGGAGGCTCGGGCGCCCGCTCAGCCGCGGCGCTCACTTCCAGGCGCGTGAATGGCTCACGTTTCTTGCGCAAAATGCCGACCACGTCGCTCGCAGTGCATCCACACAGGCCAATCAGCACCAGTTCCATCGGGCTGGACGCGGTTTTGTCCTTGCCCGCGTCGACCACAATCGCGTGCCCGCTGCTCGCTATGCCGACGAATCGCTCGCCATCTGTCCACGACGCGCTTGCAGTAACCATTTCTTACCTCCCGAAAGCGAAACCATTTCCGATTCTCGATTGCTTGAGCACTCATGGGACCTCTTATGCAAACAGCGAGGTTACGCGATGTACTCGACATCCCTCAATGTAATTGTCAGGATGTAAGGAGCCTGAACGCCCTTATCGGAAAACGTGCACGCTCAAGTCGTCAATTGGCAATCGGCAATCGACAATCGGAAATGCTGGTGCATTTGAACGATCATCAAAATCGCCAATCGACAACCGGCAATCTACAATCGGAACGGGTCTTGCATTCAACCTCTGTGCGCTTTCTTGCCCTTGCCGCAGATTACGACGGGACGCTGGCCACGCATGGCCGCGTTGATAGCGTGGTCATTCCGGCGCTCCGGCGCCTGCGCGATTCCGGCCGCAAGCTTTTGCTGGTAACCGGGCGCCAGCTTCCAGACCTGAAAGAAGTTTTTCCGGAGGTAGCGCTCTTTGACCGGGTGGTTGCCGAGAACGGCGCGCTGCTGTTCCGTCCTTCTTCCGGCGGCGAGGTCCTATTGTGCGACCCGCCCGATCCCGCTCTGATCGCGGCCCTGCGAGCGCGCGGCATTCCTTTTTCCACGGGCCAGGCCATCATCGCCAGCGATGACGCCCATCACGCCGAAATCGCGGCCGCGATTCACCAGCTCGATCTCGCTGCCGGCGTTCACATCGCGCTGAACAAGGGCTCCCTGATGGTCCTGCCGGCGGGGGTCGACAAGAGCACGGGCCTCAAAGCGGCGCTCGGAGAGCTGGCCATCGCTCCTTCGAACGTGGTGGCGGTAGGCGACGCCGAAAACGACGCTACGCTCCTGGCGGCGTGCGGCTGTGCGGCGGCGGTCGCCAACGCGCTACCGCAGATCAAGAGGAATGCCGACCTGGTCACCGCCTGCGGCCATGGCGCCGGCGTGGTTGAGGTCATCGACCAGCTTCTCGACAATGATCTCGCCGCCTACGCCTTGCGCCACACTCGCGGCTAGCGCCTTGGCTGCGTGCTTGCGCGGCGCCACGGCATCGAGCCGCACCTCGCACAAGTCGCCGATCAGGTTGGCGGCCCAGCGGTACACGTTGTGCTCGCGCACCACCTGGCGCATGCGCCGCATGCGCGCCTGCCTCTCCGAGCCGTCCATCTCCAAAGCCTGGTAGATGGCATCCGCCAGTTTCTCCGTGTCATAGGGATTCACGATGAGCGCGTCCGGCAATTCGCGCGCGGCGCCGGTGAACGGGCTGAGGACAAGCACTCCGTCGTCATCCTGTCGTGACGCGATATATTCCTTCGCCACCAGGTTCATGCCGTCGTGCAGCGAGGTCACCAGGCAGACGTCGGCGGCGCGGTAAAAACGCTCCAGTTCGGCGTGCGTATGGTGGGTGTTGCGGAAGACGACCGGCTGCCACTTGCTGCTCCGGAAGCGGCGGTTGATGCGCTCCGCGGTCGCCGCTACCTCGTCCATGAAGTCGTGGTAACGCTGGATCGTGGTGCGGCTGGGCGCGCCGATTTGCACGAAACAGAACCGCCCCTGGTACTGCTCGTATTTTTCCAGAAAGCGCTCGACGCCCAGCAGGCGTTCCACGATGCCCTTGGTGTAGTCGAGGCGGTCCACGCCCACTCCCATGTAGATGGCGTCCACTCCCAGGTCATTCAACAACGCGGCCTGTTGCTCGTGCGGCTTGGCCTCCGACGAATAGCCCGCATCATGCGGCATCACGATGCTGATGGGGAACGGGCGCACCATGGTCATGTGCTCGGCGCGATTCACGTTGCGCCGGTCCCACTCGATTCGCGACTCCAGCACCCGGTCCACGGTCTCGAGGAAATTGTCGCAATGCGCCTGGATATGAAAACCGACCAAGTCCGCGCCTAGCATTCCGTCCAGCAGCTCGCGCTGCCACGGACAGATGCCGAAGGCCTCCGGATTGGGCCACGGGATGTGCCAGAACAACCCGACGCGCGCGTCCGGACGCCGCTGCTTGAGCATTCGCGGCAGCAGCGCGAAGTGATAATCCTGGACGATGACGATGGGCTGCTCCACGTCGCGCATCTCGTCCCAAAGCGCGTTGGCGAACCTCTCGTTGATGCGCTTGTATTCCTCGAAATCAGCGGCGCGAAACGTGGGCCGCGTATGCGCGATGTGGCAGAGCGGCCACAACCCTTCGTTGGAAAACCCGTAATAGTAGCGTTCTTCTTCCTGCCGGCTCAGCCACACCCGCCGTAGCGTGTAGTGAGGGTCCTCCGGGGGGACGCGGACGCAAAAGTTCGCGTCCACCGTTTCCGCGTCGGCGTTGCCGCTGCCATGCGCCACCCAGGTGCCGTCGCAAGCGCGCAGGATGGGCTCCAGCGCCGTGACCAGGCCGCTGGCGGGAACAATTGTCTGCACCGTGTTTCCCTTGCGAATGTCCATGTACGGCTCACGGTTCGAAACCACGAACAGGCGGCTGCCCTTCAATCGCGTGCGCAGGGATACGGCAAGGCGTTCCGCCGTCCATGACGACTCGGCCGCCTCGCGCAGCCGCGCTTCCTGCTCCGCCGAGGCGCGAGCTTCCGCCAGGCTGCGCGCGAAACTGTGCGCCTCGTTGGCCAGCGGCTTGAGCACGTCGGATCCGGCAAGTCCGGAGACGCCGGGATTGCCGCCGTGGCGCAGCTCGCGCATCCACGCGGCGGTGCGGGCAATCGGCTTGACCACGCTGCGCTGGAACATCACCAGGGTGACGACGACGATGAGCAGCATCTGCGCCAGCAAGCGCACCGACATGTCGCGCCACGCTTGCCGCCGGGCGGCAACAATGTTGTTGGCGTCATGCACCACCAGGAGCCCGCCAATTACCCTGTCATCTTCGTGCAGCGGGACCGCCCGGAAATGCACCGGATGTCCATCCAGGCGCAGGAATTGTCCGCGCGCGGCATCCTCCAGCAGGGTTCGAGAAAGCGTCTCCGGCTTTCGCAGAATCAGACCAGCCAGCGAGCTGGAGATCGCCAGAGGTTTTTCGCCGTCGCCATAGACTACGATGCCCGCGAGTTGCTGCTTATCGGCAAAACGCTGTGCCAGTTTCCCGACCGCCGCGATATCGCCGCGATGCAACATCGATTCGACGCGCGCCTGCAGGCTCTCGGCCAGCACGTCGGCGCGCTTCTCCAACTCCCGGCGCAGCACATATCTTTCCCGTTCCGCCTGGTAGTAGGAAGACAGCACCGACACGATCAGGACGCTCAAGAGCAGGCAGCCGATCAGTCGAGCAACGATTCGCATATCACCCCGTCATATTCGAACCGACGAAACGAGTCATAGCGGACAGCGCCGAAAAATGATTAGAAGTGGAGCAGCCGGTGGTTTGGGAAGGTCGTCCGCCTGTTCCCGGGCGAGCTTCTCGCGTGTCAATGCAAGCGCCGCGCGGTTTCCAAACAGGTCAGACGAAGAAGCGCTGATGCAGCATAACCCAGGTCACCTGCGATCGGCTAGACCGGACGTCTTAGCCCTCCCCTTTTTCCGCCTTAGTACTAGTGGTAACTCGAGGACGTCTGGAAGAAGTACTCGTAGGACCCGAGGACGGTGGGGGCGGCGGGATGGGGGCGCCATGACAGGGCGACTTTGTGCCACTTTGTCTGAATCGATGTTGAAGCGGGACATTTTGTCTGCAATGTCCGACCGCACCGCTCCCGTGGACCTTGCATTTTCAATCACTTAGCTAAATTTAAGTTTGGACGGAATCCTGCCACTACAAACCCGAGCGCAACTCTAGGCGCAGGAAAGAAAATAATGAACGGCGATAAGAAAACATTGTCCAGTTGGTCCTGGGGAACCAAAGTCGGCGCGCTGTTGATGGCTTGCATGTTCGTGGTTAACAGCACAGCCGTTGCCGCCGGCAAGGGCAAGAAGGTCGCAGACGACATCAACCAGACAAGTGGCAGGTTGGTGAACGTCATTGTGCAATACGCCGACGGACCGAGCGCGACGCACGCCACCAAGGCCAAGCACCACGGCGCGACCGTGAAGCAAAACTTGCCCCTGGTCAAGGGCGCGACCATGTCGTTGCCCGCGAACCGAATCCCCGGCCTGCTCTTGGACGACAGCGCGATTACCTATGTTTCTCCCGACCGCGTGGTCAAGAACAGCGGTAATACCGATGCATTCGTCGCCGTCAACACCGACGTCGCCCAGAGCTACGGCTATACCGGTTCTGGTATCGGCGTGGCCGTCATTGACAGCGGCATCAGCACCGCCCAGCCGGACCTGGCGCGCCGCGTGGTTTACAACCAGGATTTCACTGGACAGGGTACGGCCGATGACCTCTACGGTCACGGGACGCACGTCGCCGGCATCATCGCCGGCAATGGCGGCAAGTCCAGCTGCTCCGCGTGCTTCCTGACTTATGAGGGCGTTGCCCAGAGCGTGCGTTTGATCAACCTGCGGGTCCTGGACAATAACGGTTCGGGCTCCGACAGCGAAGTGATCAACGCCATCCAGACCGCGATCAATCTCAAGAGTCAGTACAACATCCGCGTCATCAACCTCTCGTTAGGGCGCGGAATCTATGAGAGCTACAAGACGGATCCGCTGACGCAGGCGGTAGAGCAAGCCTGGAAGGCGGGCATTTTCGTGGTCGTCGCCGCCGGCAACTATGGCCGCGACAACTCCAACGACAATAATGGTTACGCTACCATCACTTCGCCGGGCAACGATCCCTACGTGATCACCGTCGGCGCCATGCGCACCATGGGAACGCAGACGCGCGTGGACGATGCCATTGCCAGCTATAGCTCGAAGGGGCCCAGCATGCTGGACCACGTCGTC
>DASSIZ010000107.1 GCA_035691485.1 Terriglobales bacterium | reverse complement strand
TGCGGCGGATGTTTGCTAACGCTGTCATCGTAAAAGCCAAGGCACCGGCGCTGCGCCTCGAGCGCGTCGAAGATGCCACACAGTCGCCGCGGTCCATTTCGTGATGGCGGTCTACTGCGCGCCCAGTCAGCTGTGCATGCTCGGCACTCACAAGTGCGAACTGGAAAACTGCTGCGGCATTTGCAACGAGTCGATTCACGCCGTCATAACTCAGCGGAGATGAAGAAATGGCTGCGGTCGGCCAGCTCGCTCTCGATTTCAATTCGGCGCCGAGGCTCCGAGATGTGCGCTATGCCGAACTCGCCGGCTTTGTTGACCGGGTGCGCCGAGCTGGGCTCGCCCGCCTTCGGCAATTGAAGGGCCTGGTAGATCAGGCAATCACGCAAGAGACCTTGCTGATCACCGATGAAGACGTGCCGCTGTGAACGCGGATAAAGCTTTAATCCTTGGCGAACGACACTCCCTTTATTGTGTGACCGCTCAGTGACCAGGGCTCACGCGACGCCGCTGTTGATGCGGCTCCGCGTGAAGTGAGCGCAGCCCTGAAAAGGCTGGCGTCGGCGGTTCGATTCCGTCCCTGGCCACCATCCCGCACCTCCTGCCTAATTGATCTGACGGTTAGACTCGCAAGGCTGTGATTGCCATGGGCTGCCCTGACGGCGGCAGTCACTGCACACCGACGCATCGCGACGGGACGGGATGTGCTCGACCCCGGCCGGAACGAGAATATTGTAGAACTGCTTTGCTGAAGCGCCGAGGCATGGCGGGACACGGCGCACGGCCTTGGGCCACGGAACGTGATGCAGGTCACACCGCCGGGCGAGGTCAGGAGGTACGCTGTGGCGGGTAGGAAAGCAATTGCAACCCGGACCTGCGCACTGTCCGGAGGCAGGTATGACAGTTGCAGTTTACGTCGGCATTTATCTTGGCTTACTGATCTTTCTCGCCGGATGCATTCGCCGCGTGATGCAGTATGCACGGGCGCCGATCCACCTGCGATGGGAGTTGTACCCGATTCCGCATGATGACGCCGAACGCACCGCGCACGGTGGTTCCTCGTTCGAAACCAGCAACCGGTGGACCAAGCCGCCACACTTCAACTGGCGCGGCGAGTTGCGCGCCATGTTCCCGGAAATCGCCTTCCTGAAAGGACTGTGGGAATTCAACCGGCCGCTTTGGTACGCGTCGTTCCTGTTCCATGCCGGCCTCTACCTGACGTTCGCCACAGGGTTGCTGATGGCCGCAGTGGCGTGGTTTGGCGGACCATCGCATCCGAAGTTCGTTTTCTGGATGCGCGGCTTGTACCACACCACGGCTTACGCCGGATTCGCGTTGACGTTGTGCGGAGCTGTAGCGCTCTTGTTCCACCGTCTTACCGATCCTGAACTGAAGAACTACACCAGCGCGGCCGACATTTTCAATCTGCACTTTTTCATCCTGACGTACGGACTGGTCGCCGCAGGATATCTGGTTCGCGGCGCAGGGACAGCCAGCGCCAGCGCGGTCCTGCGGGGCTTGGCGACGTTCGACACGTCGCTGGCCGTCAGCACCGGCTTCGGAGTTGGCCTGATACTGGCTTCGGTGCTGCTTGCCTACATACCGTTCACGCACATGGCGCACTTCATCGCGAAGTACTTCACCTACCACGCTGTGCGCTGGGATGACCGCGCCAACTTGCGCGGCGGGCGGGTCGAAGAGAACGTCGCCGGGTCTGTGGCCTACAAGCCGACCTGGGCGGCGGCGCACATCGGGGCCGATGGGCACAAGACCTGGGCGGAGATTGCGGCGACGAACCCCGCGCAGGAGGTTCGCCAGTGAAAAGCCTGTTGAGCATCAGGGATGTTTCCCGCCCCGATCGCGAACCTGTCGCCCATATCGAGAACAGTGACCTGATGCCTCTGCCTGCGCCGCTGGACCGCCTGGACCGGGCGTGGGGAGCCCTCGCGCCGCAGATCCGGGACAAATACGAATGCGGACTGGATGACACTTGCGCGGTCAGCGTCCCGCAACCGAAAACGGCGGCCGAAGAGCAGCGCCTGGTGGCGCAGTTCCTCTCCGGGTTAGAAAAATTGTTTACCCGGGAGAACAACTGGACGTTTCTACAGCCGCTCTTGCTGACCATGGAGCACTGCACGCACTGCCAGACGTGCGCGGAATCGTGCCATATCTTTGAAGCCAGCGGCAGGAACGAACTCTACCGCCCCGTGTTTCGTTCGGAACTCCTGCGGCGGCTCTATTGCAAGTACGTCAAGCACGGCGGCCTGATCTCAGCGTGGCAACATGGCGACATAGAATTGAATTGGCCGCTGGTGGCGCGGCTGATTGAATTGTCGTACCGGTGCAATCTGTGCCGCCGCTGTGCGCAGACGTGCCCGATCGGCGCCGACAACGGGCTGGTCGCCCACGAACTCAGAAAGCTGTTCAGCCAGGAAATGGGAATCGCGGCCAAGGAACTGCACCAGCAAGGATCGATGCTGCAGTTGAAAGTTGGCTCGTCAACCGGCATGAGCCCGGAGGTGGTGAAGGACAACATCGCCTTCCTTGATGAGGACATCAGCGAGAGGACCGGCATCGAGGTGCACACCCCATGGGACGTCAAAGGCGCCGATGTTCTGCTGATTCATAACGCCGGCGAGATCATGGCGTGGCCGGAGAATCCGGGCGCCTTCGCGCTGATCCTGAGCATGGCGGGAGTGAACTGGACCATGTCGTCGGAGCTGGTGGGCTACGATTCCATCAATTACGGCCTGTGGTACGACGACGTACAGTTCGCCCGCGTCGCCTTGCAACACGCCGAAATCGCGCGGAAACTTGGGGTCAAGAAGATCGTCATCGGGGAATGTGGCCACGCGCACAAGGCGCTGTGCGTTGTCGCCGACCGTCTGCTCAGCGGCGACCTGAACATCCCGCGCGAAAGTTCCCTCACGCTGCTGCGCGACATCGTCATGAGCGGGCGAATCAAGTTCGATCCTTCGCGCAATGACTTTCCCGTGACGTTGCACGATCCCTGCAACGTGGTGCGGCTGATGGGCGTGGTCGAGCCGCAACGCGAAGTGGTGCGCGCCCTGTGCCCACGTTTCCGGGAAATGGAGCCGCACGGCGTGAACAATTACTGCTGCGGCGGCGGCAGCGGTTTCGCCATCATGAGCGGGCACAATTTCCCCGACTGGCGCTTCCACGTCGCCGGCCGCAAGAAGCTGGAGCAAGTGCTGAACGCATTTTCCGACTGCCTGGAACCGGAAACCCCTAAATATCTCTGCGCGCCCTGCAGTAACTGCAAGGGCCAGTTCCGCGACATGCTGGCGTACTACAAGCTGTGGGAACAGAACCGGATTCTTTACGGCGGCCTAGCGGAGCTGATCGTGAATGCGATGGTGGACGTGAAGCCCGGCTTCATTGAGTGGGAGTGGCGATGAGCTGCGAGTTCAGCAGCCGCCGGAGGTAGGGCCGGCCTTCTCCGCAGCCGCGTTGCGGCGAACAAAATCCTCATATGCTTCGCGGCTTGCGATCCGCTCCAGGAGTTCGCGGCGGCGATCTTCAGAGATGTCGAGCGCCATGATCTTTCGACGCTCACGGCCCACCTGCTTCACCCACTCTTCATACTCCGGGCCAAACTGCCGCTCCAAATCGACACGCAGCCGATGTGCGAGCGCGGGGCTGTGCCCGCCGGTGGAGATGGCGATCTGCAGCGGCCCCCGGTGCACGACAGCGGGGTAGTAAAAATCACAGTGCTCGGGATCGTCGACCACGTTGCACAACACTCCGCGCTCCTTGCCGCCGCGAAAAACCTGTTCATTGACTGCCGGGGAATTGGTGGCGGCAATCACGAGGAACGCGCCATCGAGGTCGTGAGGAGCAAATTCGCGGCGGCGCCATGTCAATTTTCCTTCGCGCGCCAGCTGCTGGACCGGGCCGGTGGCGTGGGGAGCGATCACCGTGACCTGTGCGCCGCAACCCAGCAGGGTGGTCGTCTTTGCCACGGCAATTTCGCCGGCGCCGACAACAACGCACTTTCTTGAGTCCAGCCTGACCATAATGGGAAAGAGGTCCATCTCATTCCTCGGCGGCGAACGTGGCGCCGGCATCATGGTACCTGAGCGACAGCCGTGCCAACAGTGGTTTTGACGGTGTTCTGGAGACGACCGGCCCCGCGTGTCACAGGTCACACGCCAGTCGTGATTGCGGACTCGCCGTGCAGTGATGTCGGCGTCATCACATCAGAATTTGACCCCTATCACATTATCGGCGCAACTTCCGGCCTAGGCTGACTTGTTACAGGATTTGCCGCCCGCAGAAATCCGGGTACGCGCAAGGGAGAAACCAATGGCCGATGCTAAGAACGGAAAGCCGAAGACAGAGTTGCTCGACCAGCTGGAAACGGGGCCCTGGCCCAGCTTCGTCAAGGAAATCAAGTCTGCCGCCGAAGCCAGCGACAAGGCGGCGGGCCTGCTCCAGCAGCTGGAACTCTCCTACAAAGAGAGGAAAGGACACTGGAAGCACGGCGGGATGGTCGGCGTACTAGGCTACGGCGGAGGCGTGATCGGCCGCTACAGCGACGTCGCCGCCGAGGTCCCCAGCGTCGCTCACTTCCACACCATGCGCGTGAATCATCCCGCGGGGTGGTTTTACACCAGCGATGCTCTGCGAAAAATCGCCGACATCTGGGAGCGCCACGGTTCGGGGCTGACCAACATGCACGGCTCCACCGGCGACATCATCCTGCTGGGCACGACCACCGACCAACTCGAGCCCGCCTTCCAGGAACTGGCGCAGAACGGGTTCGACCTTGGCGGGTCCGGTTCGGCGATGCGCACACCCTCCTGCTGCGTCGGCATGGCGCGGTGCGAGTGGGCCTGCTACGACGCGATGAAGCTCTGTTACGACCTGACCATCGCGTACCAGGATGAACTCCACCGGCCGGCGTTTCCATACAAGTTCAAGATCAAGTGCGCTGCCTGCCCCAACGATTGCGTGGCTTCGGTGGCGCGCGCCGACCTGTCCATCATCGGCACCTGGAAGGACAAGATCCAGGTTGACGATGCGGAGGTGGCGAACTACGCCGCCAGCGTCGATATCCAGAAAGAGGTCTGCGACCTCTGTCCCACGAAAACCATGGGCTGGGACGGCAAGAAGCTTTCCATCGACGATCGCGAATGCGTGCACTGCATGCACTGCATCAACGTGCTGCCGAAAGCGCTGCGGCCCGGCAAGGTTAGAGGCGCGGTGGTGATGATCGGAGCCAAGGCGCCGATCATGCAGGGCGCGCTGCTTTCCTCCGTGCTCGTCCCGTTCGTTCCCGCCGCCGAGTTACTGGGCACGCTCAAGGAACTGCTCAAACGCATTTGGGACTTCTGGGATGAATACGGCAACAACCGCGAGCGCGTGGGCGAGTTGATCCAGCGCGTCGGCATGTCGGCGTTCCTGGACGGTATCGGGCTGGACCCGGTGCCGGAGATGGTGACGGCGCCGCGGGATAATCCCTACATCTTCTTCGAAGCCAAGAATGGAGGCGCGCAATGACGACGGCAGCGAAAACTCCACGCATCACTGACATTGGTCCGCCGCATTACGAAAAGTTCCTGCCGCCGCTGGTGAAGAAGAACTACGGCCAATGGAAGTTTCACGAAGTGCTGGGGCCGGGCGTGCTCTGCCATGTTGCCGAGTCCGGCGACCGGCTCTACACGGTACGCGCCGCCACGCCGCGGCTGATGGCAGTGCAAACGCTGCGCAAGTTCGCCGACCTGGCGGACCAGTACTGCGGCGGGCACCTGCGGTTTACGAGCCGCAACAATATCGAGTTCCTGCTCGAGGATAAGAACAATATCGTGCCGCTCAAGAACGAGCTGTCGGAGTTGGGCTTCCCGGTGGGCGGGACGGCGAACTCGCTCAGCAACGTCGTGCACACGCAAGGGTGGATCCACTGCCACTCGGCGGCCACCGACGCGTCAGGAATCGTGAAAGCGGTGATGGACGCGCTCTACGAGCGCTTCACGCACCACGACCTGCCGGCGAAGTTGCGTCTGGCGCTGGCCTGCTGCCTGAACATGTGCGGCGCGGTGCATTGCTCCGACATTGCCATCCTCGGCATCCATACCATTCCTCCGAAAGTTAACAAGGAGCTGCTGCCCAAGGTGTGCGAGGTGCCGACGTTGATCGCATCCTGCCCCACGGGCGCGATCCGGCCGGCGACCTATGAGGGCAAGCCCTCGGTGGAGTTGATCGAGGAGCAGTGCATGTTTTGCGGCAACTGCTACACCGTGTGCCCGGCGATGCCGATGAACGATGCCGAGCACGACGGGCTTTCCATCTGGGTGGGCGGCAAGGTGAGCAACGCGCGCAGCGCGCCCAGGTTCTCCAAACTGGCGGTCCCGTTTCTTCCCAACAATCCGCCGCGCTGGCCAGAGGTGGTGGATGCGGTGGTGAAGATCGTGGACGTGTACGCCAAGGGCGCCCGCAAGTACGAACGTGTTGGCGAGTGGATCGAGCGTATTGGCTGGCCGCGGTTCTTCCAACTGACCGGGTTCGAGTTCACGCGTTATCACATTGATGATTTCAAGCATGCCGGTCTGACGTACGCGCGATCGGCGCAGATCAGGTACTGAACGCAGCCCGCGGTAAGGCAGGTAAGGGCACATGGGGCTGTTTAAGGAAGTCAAGAAGCCGGTCATCAAGGGGGCGACAGCGGGAACTGGCGAAATCAGCCCGTTGCGCCCCCGCTACGTCGAAAGAACGCCGCCTTGTGCCGACCGTTGTCCTCACGGCAACGAAATTCGCGATGTGCTGGTCAGCATCGCGCAGCATCAGGTGCACGGCCGGACGGCGCCGCAGGCATTCGAACTGGCGTGGAAGCAAATTACCGAGCGCAATCCCTTTCCCGCGGTTTGCGGCAGAGTTTGCCAGCATCCCTGCGAAGCCGCCTGCAACCGCAAGGCGAAGGATGGAGCGGTCGCTATCCACCTGATCGAGCGGTTCCTGGGTGATTACGCGATCACGCACGGGTTCAAGCTCACAAAGCTGAATGTCGCGTGTGCTGACAAGGTTGCTGTCGTGGGGGCCGGCCCGGCCGGACTCTCGTGCGCCTACCACATGGCGCGGCGGGGCTATGCGGTCACTTTGTTCGATGCTGCGCCGCAACCTGGCGGCATGATGCGCTATCGAATGCCGCGCAGCATGATCCCGGGTGAAGTGCTGGACGCCGAAATTGGCAACGTGCTCGACCTCGGGGTGCAGATCAAGTGCGGCACGGCGGTCGGGCGAGAGGTAACTTTAGCCGACCTTCGCCGCAATCACGCCGCCGTGTACTTCGCCATGGGTCTGCAGAAGGCATCGCAGCTCGCGCCGCAACGCGACGCAGAAGGCGCCGCCATCGTGGGCGGGCCTCCCACCGAACCTCCCATGGGCCCCTATGCGGAAGTAAGCGAGTTTGACGCGCGGGTCGCCAACACCATCAGCCCCGCTATTGCCCAGGGACGCGCCGTGGCGGAAGCGATTCAAGTTTTTCTGCGTGCGAGCCAGCCGGTGAGCAAAGCTACGCCTCCACCCGTGATCAAGCATGAGCAGATGAAGCTCGATTGGTATCCGACGGCGGCGCCGCACGCCGAGCTGCTGCCAAGGCTGGGTCTCTCCGAAGCAGAGGCGATCGAAGAGGTCAAGCGCTGCATGTCGTGCGGCATGTGCATGGACTGCGAAACCTGCTGGATGTACTGCAGCGCCAATTGCTTCGTGAAACTTCCCCCAGGTGAGCATTACAAGATCAAGCTCGAACTCTGCAACGGCTGCAAGAAGTGCGCGGAAGCATGCCCTTGCGGATACATCGAGCTCAACTGAGAGCGAGGTCAGACGGTGCCGGTATTCGAAATCGAAGGACGGAAGTACGAAGTGGATGAAGACGGATTCCTGCAGGAACCTGAACGCTGGAATCAAGACGTGGCCAAGGATTTCGCGCAAACGGAAGCGGTCACCGACCTCACCGAGGGGCACTGGAAGGTGATCAATTACATCCGCAACTACTATCTCCAGTTCGGCATTGCGCCCATGGTGCGGAAGCTGTGCAAGGAGACGGGATACAAGCTCAACGAGATTTACCAGTTGTTCCCGTCGGGCCCGGCCAAGGGTGCGTGCAAGCTGGCAGGACTGCCCAAACCAACGGGCTGCGTGTGATGTCATGGTGAGCAGCGATGAGCTTGTGGAGCATTGGTTCGCGCAAACCCTGGAATCCTATCCGCACCTGGCCTCCCGGTTCCTGGCGTCGGAAAAGGACCGCTTCCGCAACCCTGTAGGCCACGCGTTGCGCAGCGGCATGGCGATTCTGCTGCAGGAATTGCTGGGCGACATGAACGCCGCGAACATCGCGCCGGCGCTGGACATGATCGTACGCATGCGTGTGGTGCAGGATTTCACGCCCAGCGAAGCCGTCGGTTTTGTTTTCCTGGTGCGGTCCATTCTGCTCGGATCGAACCCGCCAAGGCCGGCCATGATCGAGGCGCGCATCGATCAGCTCGCGCTTATGGCCTTCGACCAGTATATGAAATGCCGCGAGCAGATTGCCGAGGTTCGCGCCGGTGAGGCCGGGCGCAGGATGCGGGTGCGGCCGGCGCTTGTTCGCAAATGAGGTAGAGGGATGCAATCGGTATACGCAATGGGCGCGGTCGGAGCGGTCGTGGTTGCCGCCGCGCTGGCGGGCCAGATGACCAGGGGGGAGGCATGGATGTCGGCCGTCGCATTCGCCGGCTTTGCCGTCTTCCTCGCCGGCTTCTGCTACCGCGTTGCGCGATGGGCGACAGCACCCGTTCCGTTTCGCATCCCGACCACCTGTGGGCAGCAAAAGTCTCTGCCCTGGATCAAAAGCGCCACGTTGGAGAACCCCTCGACCACGGGCGGCGTGCTGGGCCGCATGGCACTCGAGGTCCTCCTCTTTCGCTCGCTGTTCCGCAACAGCCAGACGCGGCTTGATCAGGGACGACTGATCTTCTCCGAGCAAAAGTACCTCTGGCTGGCGGCGCTGGCTTTTCACTGGTCGTTACTGATCATTCTGGTTCGACACTTGCGGCTGCTGGTGGAACCGGTGCCGGCCGTGCTGCTGCTGATCGAACGCGTGGACGGATTCTTCCAGCTTGGCGCGCCGCCGCTGTATCTCTCGGACATCGTCTTGGCGTGCGCGCTAGCGTACCTGCTGCTGCGTCGATTCCGCGACCCGATGGTCCGCTACATTTCCCAGTTCAGCGACTACTTCGCACTGCTCGTGCTCATCGGCATCGCCGCTTCCGGGCTGGTGATGCGCTACGTGACCCGCGTGGACGTTGTCGCCGTCAAACAGTTTGCGCTCGGCCTGGCGGCGTTTCACCCGGTGCGTGCAGCGGCGCTGGGTTCGGTGTTCGCCGTCCACCTGGCGCTGATCAGCGTACTGGCGGCGTACTTCCCGTTCAGCAAGCTGATGCACATGGGCGGAGAGTTTCTCAGCCCGACACGCAACCTGGCTAACAACAACCGGAGCAAGCGGCACATCAATCCGTGGAATTACCCGGTCAAGACCCACAGCTATGCGGAGTGGGAAGAAGAATTCCGGGACAAGTTGAAAGGAGCAGACCTTCCGCTCGAGGCCGACCATGCCGCAAGAGCTTCTGCAGATTGAGGCGAGGAAACCGGACGGTGACTGGAAGAACCCCGCGGTTCAATTCCGCAAGGGCTTCTTCTGTTATGGCGCCGCGGCCAAGAACGTCCGCTACCTTGATCTGCCGAACCCGCGTGACTGGCAGCCCTTCGATGCCGATTGGAAACTTCCGCCGGACTGGAAACAGATTCTGCTGGAGGGCATGAAGGAGCGGTTGCAAAGGTACCGCTCGTTCCGGCTGTTCATGGACATCTGCGTGCGCTGCGGCGCCTGTGCCGACAAGTGTCATTTCTACATTGGTTCCAGCGACCCGAAGAACATGCCCGTCGTACGCGCTGAGCTGATGCGCTCCGTGTACCGCAGGTATTTCACCCTGGCCGGTCGCATCTTCGGTGCGCTGGCGGGCGGTCGCGAACTGACCGAGGAAGTTGTCAGAGAGTGGTTCTTCTATTTCTACCAGTGCACCGAATGCCGGCGTTGTTCCGTCTTTTGTCCTTACGGCATTGATACCGCCGAGATCACCATGATCGGCCGCGAATTGCTGAACCTGATCGGCTGCAACACCAACTGGGTGCTGGAGCCGGCTGCGAACTGCTTGCGCACCGGCAATCATCTTGGCATCCAGCCGCACGGTTTCAAGGACAGCTTGGAATTCGCGGCCGGCGAACTGGAAGAGATCACCGGAATTCGCGTCGAGGTGCCGATCAACCGCAAGGGTGCAGAAGTCCTCTTCGTCATGCCCTCGGCCGACTACTTCGCCGAGCCCCATTACTACACCCTGCTCGGCTACATGATGCTATTGCACGAAATCGGTCTTGATTTCACCTTCAGCGCCTTCGCCTCCGAGGGCGGGAACTTCGGCTTGTTCAGTTCGCACGATTTGATGAAGCGCCTGAACGCGAAGGTGTACGAAGAAGCCCGGCGCCTGGGCGTGAAGTGGATCCTGGGCGGCGAGTGCGGCCACATGTGGCGCGTGCTCCACCAGTACATGGATACGATGAACGGCCCGGCCGATTTCCTGGAAGAGCCGGTATCGCCCATCACGGGAACCAAGTTCGAGAACGCACGCTCGACCCGGATGGTGCACATCTGCGAGTTCACTGCCGACCTGATCCACCAAGGAAAGCTGCGGCTTGATCCGGCGCGCAACGACCGCTGGACCGTGACCTTCCACGATTCCTGCAACCCGGCGCGCTCCATGGGACTGCTGGAGGAACCACGCTACATCATCCGCAACGCCTGCAACCGCTTCCATGAAATGCCGGAAAACACGATTCGCGAGCAGACGTTTTGCTGCGGCAGCGGCGCCGGCCTGGGCACGGACGAAAACCTCGAAATGCGCTTGCGCGGCGGTTTTCCGCGCGCCAACGCCGTCAAGTACGTGAAGGAGCAGCACGGCGTCAACCTGCTGGCCTGCATTTGCGCCATCGATAAGGCGACACTGCCGACGCTGATGGATTACTGGGTGCCGGGCGTTCAGGTCGCGGGCGTGCACGAGTTGCTGGGCAACGCGCTGGTCATGCGCGGCGAAAAAGCACGCACCACGGATTTGCGCGGGGTGCCGCTGGCGGCGGAGGTGGCGAATGCGTGACCGCGTCTTCATCACGCTCGGCCTGCTCCTGTTCGTCGCGCTCGTGACGTACCCGGTGTGGCATGCGGTCTATGCAAAGACTACCGCGGCCGGGCCGCAACTCAAGCTGCCGCAGCAGTCGAAAGCCTGCGTCGCGCCCGTGGCGTTCATGCGCGCCTCGCACATGAAACTGCTCACCGACTGGCGCGAGGGCGCGGTGCGCGAGCGCCGTCTGGATTACACGTCGTACGACGGCAAGAAATACCGCGTCAACCTCTCCGGCACCTGTCTCGGCGAGTGTCACACCAATAAAGGGGAGTTCTGCGATCGCTGCCATACCTACGCTGCGGTTTCAGGCCCGTATTGCTGGGACTGCCACGTGGACCCGGCCTCCCTCGCCCGGAGGACGCCATGAAAATTACGCGCAAGGAATTTCTGCGGATCGCGGGCTTCGCGGTGGCGGGAGCCGGCGCTGCCAAGGCCGTCCAGGTGATCGGTACCGCCGAGCGAGGGCCGCAATCATCGGGCGCGGCAAAACGCTGGGGGATGGTGATCGACTTTCAAAAATGCCGGCCCGGCAACGACTGCGACGACTGCCTGTCCGCCTGCCGCCTGGCGCACAACATTCCCGAGGTTCCCGAGCGGGACCGCGAAGTGAAGTGGGTGTGGAAGGAGCGCTACGAAAGAGTGTTCCCCTTCCAGCAGACCGACTACACGCGCCGCGCCTACGACGTCCACGTCCTTCCCGTGTTGTGCAACCAGTGTGCGCAGCCGGCGTGCGTGCGCGTCTGCCCCACGGCGGCCACCTGGAAGCGCGATGACGGCGTGGTAATGATGGACTGGCACCGCTGCATCGGTTGTCGCTATTGCATGGCGGCGTGCCCGTATGGATCGCGCAGTTTCAACTGGTCGGATCCTCGGCCCCACATTCACAACCTGAATTCCGACTTCCCCACCCGCACAAAGGGCGTGGTGGAGAAATGCAATTTCTGCGAGGAGCGCCTGGCGAACGGCCGTGCGCCCGCTTGTGTCGAGGCCTGCCGGCAGAAGGCCATCGTGTTCGGCGACCTCAATGACGAACAGTCGGCGGTGCGCCAACTGTTGCGCGCCCGCTATGCCGTGCAGCGCATGCCGGAACTGGGTACAGGGCCTTCGGTTTTCTATTTGGTTTGACTGCCATGTTCATGCTTGAAAAGGCGATGGTAGGCAGCCGCAGGTACTGGGGTTGGCTCGCACTCCTTCTGCTGCTGATCACGCTCGGCGCTGGCTGCTACCTCCGCCAGTTGAGGGACGGATTGGTCATCACCGGCCTGAGCCGTGATGTGATCTGGGGCTTGTACATTGCGCAGTTCACGTTCTTTGTCGGTGTGGCGGCGTCGGCCGTCATGGTCGTGTTGCCGTATTACCTGCACGACGTCAAGGCATTCCAGAAGATCACCATTCTTGGCGAGTTGCTCGCGGTCTCCGCGGTGACCATGTGCATGCTGTTCGTTGTGGTGGACATGGGGCAGCCGGCGCGTGTGCTCAACGTGTTGCGCTATCCCACGCTCAGTTCCGTGATGTTCTGGGACCTGATCTCGCTCGGCGGCTACCTGCTGCTGAATGGCGTGATTTCCATCGTCATGCTCAGTTCCGAGCGCACCGGCGTGCCCGCACCGCACTGGATTAGACCGGTCATCCTGGTTTCGATTCCCTGGGCCGTCTCCATTCACACCGTGACGGCATTCCTCTATAGCGGCCTGGCTGGCCGCACGTTCTGGATGACGGCGATCCTGGCACCCCGCTTCTTGGCGTCGGCATTCGCCTCGGGGCCGGCGCTGCTGATCCTGCTGTGTTTGCTGCTGCGGCGGCTGACGTCGTTCGATGCCGGCGAAGACGCGATCCGCAAGCTCGGTGTCATCACCGCATACGCCATGTCGCTCAGTGTTTTCTTTGTTCTGCTTGAGCTGTTCACGGTCTTCTACAGCCGCATTCCGGAGGAAATGGAGCACTTCAGGTTCTTGTTCGTTGGGCTCGAGGGCGATCGTCATCTGGCACCTTGGATGTGGATCTCGGCGGTCACGGGCATGGTCGCACTTGTTCTGTTGCTGGTCCCCAAGCTGCGCAACAACGAGTCGGTGCTGGCGGCGGCGGCCGTGTTGGTTTTCGTTTCTCTGTGGATTGAAAAAGGACTGGGGCTAATCGTCGGCGGCTTCGTGCCTTCGCCGCTGGGATCGGTCACTCGATATTCGCCCACCGCTCCAGAGTGGGTCATCGTGCTGGGGGTGTGGGCGATAGGGGCTCTCATGATCACCGTGTTCTACAAGATCACGGTCTCTGTACGTGAGGTGAGGTGAACCATGGCAACACTGGTGAAAGCACCACCAAGACCTGTGCCACCGCCAGAAATACCTTCCGCGGCTCCGCCACCACAACCGTGGCTGAGCGAAGACTGGCTGGCTGTGTGCATCGGTCTGGGGGTGTTCGTACTTTCTCTCGGCCTGCTGTTCGGGGCCGACATCCTGGGGTGGGTGGTCACGACGGCGGTGTGGACCATGCCGGCGAAGGCGCTCAATCCCGTGTCCAAAGCTTACAAATCATTGCCGGGACTGGTTTCTCTGCTCGGCACATACATATTCTTGCTGGCGATCCTACTGGCTGGCGCGAAGGCCTTGCGTGCCAACCTCAAATCATTCGCAAAAGGTTTCACCGGGGTTTTCTTCATCAGCTACGCGTGCTGGTTCATTGGAAGTTATGCCTACATAGCAGCGACTCCGGACAAACGGGCCGCTTTAAAGATCCCGTGGTCGCTCAACCTGACCAACGAGTCGGGATTCATCCTGGCGTTGTTGGCGGGCTTGATCGTGGGGAACTTCCTGCCGGGCGTTGCCAAGAGCATGAAAGAGGCGATCCGGCCTGAACTCTACATTAAGACCGCGATCGTCATTCTGGGCGGGTTCCTGGGCATCGCCGCCTTGGAACAGCGGGCTCTTGCCACTTCCGTGATCTTCCGCGGCGCCTGCGCCATCGTCGAGGCGTATCTGATTTACTGGCCGATCGTGTACTTCGTGTCGCGCCGGTATTTCGGGTTTAGCCGCGAGTGGGCGGCGCCGTTGGCGTCCGGTATCTCGATCTGCGGAGTGTCGGCGGCGATTGCCACTGGCAGCGCCATCAAGGCTCGACCGATTGTGCCGATCATGGTGTCTTCGCTGGTGGTAATTTTTGCCGTCGTCGAACTGATGATTCTTCCCTTCGCCGCGCAGCATTGGCTCTACAACCAGCCGATGGTGGCGGGCGCCTGGATGGGATTGGCGGTGAAGACCGACGGTGCCGCAGTGGCCAGCGGCGCAATTGCAGATTCGCTGATTCGCGCCAAGGCCATGGCCGCAACCGGTGTCAATTACGCTCCCAACTGGATCATGGGCGTCAGCACTACGGTGAAGGTGTTCATCGACATCTTCATTGGCGTGTGGGCGTTCATTCTGGCTTGGGTATGGTCGGCGAAGATCGAACACCGCGAGGGCGAGAAGGTGAAAGCAAGCGCGATCTGGCAGCGCTTCCCGAAATTCATTCTCGGGTACGTTGCCACGTTCCTGATCGTGTTGGTCATCGGCGTGCTCGCTCCGGCGCTGATCCCCAAAATCAAGGCCTCCATGGGGCAGGCCAATGTCCTTCGTGCCCTGTTCTTCGTGCTTACATTCTTCGCCATTGGTGTGCTCTCCAACTTCCGGAAACTCTGGGAGGAAGGGATTGCCAAGCTGGCAGGCGTCTATGTGCTGTGCCTATTCGGGTTCATCATCTGGGTCGGCCTGCTGATTTCCTGGCTCTTCTTCGCCGGAGTGTTTCCGCCAATCGTAAAGGGGTGATGTATGGCAGATGTGCGTTTGAAAGATGAACTGGAAAAAATGGCAGTCGCAAAGGAGCCCCTGCTTCCGATTGAGCAGAAGTTGATCTGGTACACCTTCGGAGCCGGGGTCATTTTGCTGTTCGTGCTGGTCTTCATTAGCCGAGCGTACGTGTAGAAAATGGCTGAGTCGCGGGCCACGCGCAGGCGCGGCCCGCAACCCAATTACTGATTTCATTGCCTCCGGACATCTATGCCGCAACCGGGAAAAGTCTATTTGGTGGGCGCAGGACCGGGACATCCGGAACTGCTGACCTTGAAGGCTGCCGAACTGATCCGCGGTGGCGATGTCATCGTCTACGACCGCCTCATCCAAGAGGAAGTCATTGCCCTGGCACGCCCCTCCGCCGAGCGCATCTACATGGGCAAGCCCGTCGGCAAACACGACTCGCGCCAGGATGAAGTCAACGAACTGCTTGTGCGCAAAGCGCGCGAGGGAAAGGTAGTCATCCGCCTCAAGGGCGGGGATCCTTTTGTGTTCGGGCGCGGTGGTGAAGAGGCCGAGTACCTCGCCGGCCACGGCATTCCGTTTGAAGTTATCCCCGGCGTGTGCTCAGCGTTATCGGCGCCGTTAAGTGCGGGCATTGCCGTCACCCATCGCGACGCGGCATCGTCAGTGGCGATCGTTACCGGTCACAACGCCGATGGGACTGAGTCGCGGATCGACTGGAATGCTCTTGCGAAGCTGGACACGCTGGTGTTCCTGATGGGGGTCCATAACCTGGAGAAGATAGCCGGGAACTTGATTGCCGCCGGACGTTCTCCCGACACGCCGGCCGCCATGGTCCAAATGGCGTTCTGGCACGACGAGCTCACCGTCGCCGCGACGCTGGCCACCATCGCCGAAGAATCCCGCCGCGCCGCGGTGAAGGCTCCGGCTACCCTGATCGTCGGCGAAGTGGTGCACCTGCGCGAGAAGCTCAAGAATTTCCAGCGCGACCTCAGCCGCGCACGCGCTTCTTCCACCGCCTTAGGCCCGCTGCCGGACGAAGTTTTCCGGCTGGCCACGGCCGGCTTCAGCGCGCAGGTACTGGGCTGGGCTTTGGAAAACAAGATTTTCGATTTCCTGGAAGAGCCGAAGCCGGTGTGCGATCTTGCCCACGCGCTGCAGTTGGACACCGACGCGCTCAGCGAAATCCTGAATACCATGGTGGCGCTGCGCCTGCTCGAGTCGCGTCCCGATGGCTATCGCAATCTCGAACTCGCTTCCCAGTATTTGCGTGCGACCTCGGCGCAGAGCCTGCGTGCCGCGCTGCTGTATCAGGCGGCACAGTTCTGTAACTGGGGCGCGCTGTCAGAGTTTGCCCGTCTGGGCAAGCAAACCGGGTTCGTCGCCAGGAATTCCGCCCTGCGCGCCGAGGCGGCCGAGTGCCTCGCCGCCGCTTTCGCCTCCAGAGTAGTGAGCGATTTCGCCGCCCCGCCTCCTGCTCCCGTACTGGTGGTTGGATTTGGGTATGCGGCGTACGGCAGAGCTTTTGCACAGCGCTGGCCGGAGATCGTGGTGCAGGGCTGGAACCCGGTTTCCGCTGACCCCGTCATCGCGCCCAGGGCCGAATTCGGAACCGTGATCATTTCCGGCTTGCTGGAGTGGTGCGGCACAGCCGAAATCCAATTCTTATTGTCGCAAGTCTGCGTGCAGCCGGATGGAGTCCTGTTATTCCACGACGCAATCTTGCCCATCGGAATCCAGCCCACGTCTCAGGCCGCCTTGCGGGCCCTGGCACGGCAGGTCGCCGATGGCAACGCTCACAACTGGTCGCTGGAGCGGGTGGCGGCGTCGTTGCAGCGGGCGGGATTTGAATGTGTTGAATCCCGGCCACTGCTCGGCGAGCGTGTGCTGGTTCGCGCGCGTCGCGCGCCACCAGCTTCGCAGAAAATAACCTTGGCGGCTGCGGCCGCGGATTAAGTCAGGAGACCTATGCTGGAAGCGGTACCTGTCGAAAAAATTGCCGAGGAAATGTACGCGTTGATCGTCGAATGTGCGGGCAAGAGAAATCTCAAAGCCGGCGATCTCACCAAAGCGATGATCGCCAAGTTTGGCGAGGACGCCTGCAACAAAGAACAGTGCAAGCACGCGATCCGGATCCTGATTGATTCCGGGCGCTGCATCTACAGCTATCTTGGCGGCTCCTACATTCAGTTGCCGCCGAAAGAAGAAGAAGCGGCGAGCGCGGGGTAGCTGAGACGGCGAGAATGAGCAACGAGCGCACATTGCCGCGTGTGGTAGTCGCCGGGCTCGGCGGCGGCGCCGGGAAAACCGTCGTCTCGCTAGCGCTTCTGCTAGCCGCCCGCCGCCTCGGCCGAACGGTGCGCGCGTTCAAGAAAGGGCCGGATTACATTGACTCGGCCTGGCTCAGTTGGGCTTCGGGCAGTCCGGCGCGAAATCTCGATACCTATCTCATGGGCTTCAACACGGCTGTCGCCTCCTTCGCTCGCAATGCCGTTTCCGATGGCTTGAACGTGGTGGAAGGTAACCGTGGCGTGTTCGACGGCATGGATGTGGCGGGCACGCACAGCAGTGCCACGCTCGCCAAGGCGCTCGCAGCGCCTGTCCTGCTGGTGCTGAACGTCACCAAAGTGACGCGGACGGCCGCGGCCTACGTTCTGGGTGCGCAGAAACTCGACCCTGAACTCGACATTTGCGGACTGGTGCTGAACTACGTCAACGGACGGCGGCACGAGCAGATCGTGCGCGATGCGATCGCCTCCGTGTGTGACATCCCTGTCGTGGGCGCGGTGCCGAGGCTGGACGCTCTCGGTCTGGTCCCCGAACGTCATCTCGGCCTCATCATGCCTGAGGAACACGGCGGACGGGACATTCTCGAGCGAAACCTGCTGGACGAAGTTGTGCCCGGCCTCGATGTCGAAGCCATCTTGCGGATCGCGGGTGCGGCGGACCCACTGGGCGCTGAAGCGGTCACACCAGCGAGTTTGCTGGATGTCAGCGGGTTGAAGATCGGATACTTCAAGGATGCCGCTTTCAGCTTCTACTACGCCGAGAATCTTGAGGCGCTCGAGCGATCCGGCGCTCAACTGGTGGCCATATCGCCGCTCACTGAATGTGCGTTGCCGCCAGATCTCTCGGCGCTGTACATCGGTGGAGGTTTCCCCGAGGTGCATGCCTCAGCGCTGGCCGCGAATTCCGGATTCTTGCAATCTCTCCACGAGGCCGCGCAGAACGGGTTGCCAATCTATGCCGAGTGCGGCGGGCTGATGATGCTGTCGCGCGCGATTGTGTGGCAGGGCTCAAAGTATCCGATGGCCGCAGTGCTTCCTTTCGAAGCCCACGTGTGCAGCACGGCGCAGGGGCACGGCTACGCGGAGCTTCGAGTGGATCGTGCCAACTCGTTTTTCGCGACGGGCCTGGCCATCCGCGGCCACGAGTTCCACTACTCGAGAATCGTCCTGGAAAATGGCCACCTTGAAACCGCATGCGAGGTGCGGCGCGGCCAAGGAATCGGCCGGGGGCGGGAGGGCGTGATCTTCAAGAATGTGTGGGCCGGATACACGCATATTCACGCGTTAGCCACGCCGGAATGGGCCGCCGGAATGCTGCGAGCCGCGCGGCAATTCGATTCCCGCCGCGAGCACGGCGTGGTTGCGATGACGGAAGATCACTAAGCCTTTGCGGGAAGCACGATGGCGGCACAAGCCAACCGATGCTGAGACGAAATCGTGGTACACAAGCTCTTCAATGACTTACGGTGCCACCCGTGTGATCGAAGTCGTTTAGTATCACCATCCGGTTTAGCTCTAATAAGGCTAGCGTCGGCGGTTCGATTCCGTCCCTGGCCACCATGTTGTTCAATGCTTTAGCAAATGGGGCCAAAAGGAAATTGGTGAATTTCCCGTCTGTCCCCCGGTTCTTACTAAGGAGACGAAAAATGAGAAAGATCATCGCCAGCGTGCAGGTTTCCCTCGACGGCGTCATGCAGGGGCCCGGCGGCGCCCAAGAGGACACAAGTGATGGGTTCGATCTCGGCGGATGGAGCATGAAATTTTCCGCCGCTGAGTCTGGTGCCGCCATCATGGGTGTGGTGGGCACCCTCGACAAACCATACGATCTGCTGCTGGGCCGCAAGACCTACGACATTTTTGCAAGCTATTGGCCCTATGTTCCGGCGGACAACCCAATCGGTCCGGTCTTCACAAAAGCGAACAAGTACGTACTGACCCGGGGCTCGGCGAAACTCGACTGGGCCAACAGCCACAGGATGCGCAACATTGATGACTTGCGGAAGGTCAAAGCGAGCAAAGGTCCGGACATTGTGCTGTGGGGCAGTTCAACCCTCTATCCGCAACTGTTCGAAGCAAATCTCATCGACCGGTTTCTACTGCTCACCTGTCCGATAGTTCTTGGGAAAGGCAAAAAGCTCTTCGGCACCGTCTCGCACCCCGTGAACATGAAGCTGGTCAGGAGTGAAATATCTTCGACAGGCGTCATCATTGCGACCTACGAGCACAAAGGGTAACCCAGGGTCTGAATGACGCCTACAGGCTGGGTGTCCCATCGAGATGGAGCAGGCTCACGTCTGGCATTAAACGGTCTGTCTTGATCGCCAGCTTTGGCCGTGTACCGATTGCATTGTCGCCGTTACCAGATCGTTTCGCATTGTTACGCTTGCTCGCATTCCTGACAGCAATTGCATTGTGAGAGCAGACCTCCGACGGTTGCGAAGGCGTTAAAAGTGCATAAAGCTTGCATAAAAGATTCGTAAAGGCGAGCACAGGCGCAAAGGCCGGCTGATTCGACTTTTCGGCAGCGCTAGACGAGAATACCGCCGATGAGCAAGACCCCAGAACAATGGCTGGAGGAAGCAGCTCCGCAAAAAGAGCGCGGCATCTTCAAGCTTTTCCTCGGCTATGCGCCGGGCGTCGGCAAGACGTACAACATGCTGAGCGAAGGGATTCGCCGGCGGGCTCGCGGCGAGGACGTGGTGATTGGGCTGGTAGAAACGCACGGGCGCAAGGCGATCGCGGAATTGTCGAGCAAACTGGAAACGGTGCCGCGGCGGCAGCTGCAGTACAAGGGCGGGTCATTCGACGAAATGGATGTCGATGCGATTCTGGCGCGTAAGCCGCAAGTCGCGGTCGTGGATGAGCTCGCGCATACCAACATCGAGGGAAGCAAACACAGAAAACGATACGAAGACGTGATCGAGTTGCTGGAGGCCAACATCGATGTGCTCTCGACCGTAAATGTTCAGCACATCGAGAGCCTGACCCCGCTGATCCAGAGCATTACCGGCGTGCAAGTGCGGGAAACGGTTCCCGACTGGGTCATGCAACGGGTGAATGAAATCGTCATGGCCGATCTGACGCCAGAAGCCCTCCAGACGCGGATGCGGCGCGGCGATATTTATCCTGTGGAGCGCGCGGAGCGGGCGTTGGGTCATTTTTTCCGCCGCGGAAACTTGATGGCATTGCGCGAGATGGCCTTGCAACAGGTCGCTCGGGTGGTCGATCGCGGTCTCGAGTCGTATCTTCAGAAGGACCAGCCGGGACTGAGTGCAGGTATCCGCGAACGCATCGCGGTGTGCATCAGCTCGAATCCGGCCGCACAATACCTGGTCGCGCGCGCGGCTCGAATGGCCGAGCGCCTGGATGCGGAATTGCTCGTGGTCTACGTCGATACCGGGGTCGATGAAACGCCCGAGAACCAGCGGACGCTGGCGCAGAACATCCGCTTTGCTCAAGACGTGGGCGCACAAGTGGTGAAGACGAAAGGCAAATCGGTCGCCGAAGCCGTCGCCCTGGTGGTAAAGGACAAGCACATCACACAGGTCGTGTTTGGCCGTTCGGCGCAAACGGGCTGGCGAAAATATCTTTATCTGTCGGCGATCCACAAATTTCTGCGCGATGCGCCTCCGGTTGACGTGCACATTGTGACGCAGGAAGTGAAGTGAGGCTGCGGTGATGACTGGTGGTGAAAAGCCGAATATCCTCGTCGTCGATGACGAGCCCCAGATCACACGCGTTCTGAAGACGGCCTTATCGAGCCGGGGTTACTCGATCAGAACGGCGGCCGATGGCGACGAAGCAGTTCAGACCATGAAGGAATGGCCGCCCGACCTGCTGATTACCGATCTTCGGATGCCGAACATGGATGGCCTGGCCTTGTGCAAACACGTTCGATCCAGGTCGCCGATGCCCATCATCGTCCTTTCGGTGCGAGGAGAGGAGCGGACCAAAGTTGAGGCGCTCGATGCGGGCGCGGATGATTACGTGACCAAGCCGTTCAACATGAACGAACTTCTGGCGCGGGTGCGGGCGGCGATTCGGCGCGCCGCCATGCCGCAACCGGTCGAGTCCGATGTTATCGAAGTCGGCGATTTTCGCGTTGACCAGCAGGCGCGCGAAGTCCGCGTGCACGATCGGGAAGCTCGACTCACTCCCAAGGAATTCGATGTTCTCGTGTACCTGGCGCGACACCCCGGGAAAGTCATCACTCATCGTGCGCTGCTCGCGGCGGTTTGGGGCGACCCCAGCACCAATCAGCCGGAATACCTCCGGGTCGTCATCGCCCATTTGCGCAAGAAGCTCGAAGAGGACGAAAAAGTTCCGCGATACATCGTTACCGAACCCTGGGTCGGTTATCGGTTCAACCCTGGCGGCGATTAACATCATCGGTATTGTGGTGACGATGAATCGGGTTCTCTGGCGCCGGCCGTACACCTTTGTCTCCACGCTATCCAAGCTGGAGAGCTAGCCATCCATCTTACAGCTCTACACCGGGCCGTGGATCGTGTACCGATCTGATCCGGCTACGTGATGGGCCGACTTATCGTCGAGAGCATCGGCCCTTTATAAACTTTTAATGCACTCTTTAGACAAGTTTTACGAGCGAACATGTCCAATGATTTGTAAAGAAGGAAGGCCAGTGTGGCTGGCGGGAGTCGGGCGAAATCGAGAAGCTCAAGAAGTGAGTTCTGGAGACGCCGGTATGCAGGATTTGATTTATGTTGCAATCACGCTCGCGTTCTTCGTCGTATCGATTGCCTATGTGGAATTTTGTGACCGGATCAAGTGAGGCCAGGGATTATGCACCTCGAATCAATCATCATGCTGGCGGTATGCACTCTGACGGGGGTGTACCTGTTTTACGCGCTCCTGCGGCCGGAGAAGTTCTGATCGGCACGGCGTTAGTTTTCGCTGGGGAATTCTTATGACTCTGAACGGCTGGTTGCAGATCACAATTTTCTTGCTGCTGATACTCGCGGTCACCAAACCGTTGGGTGTCTACATGGCGCACGTATTCAACCGCGAGCGCACCTTCCTGGACCCGGTGATGCGGCCCATCGAGCGCTTGCTCTACCGCGTGACCGGAGTGGATGAGAACCACGAGATGCGCTGGACCGAGTACGGGATCTCGATGTTGCTGTTCAGCGTGGTTTCCATGCTCGTCTTGTACTTGCTGATGCGTGTCCAGGGGCACCTGCCGTTCAACCCGCAGAAGCTCGGCGCCGTGGCGCGTGACTTGGCGTTCAACACGGCGGCGTCGTTTACCACAAATACGAATTGGCAGAACTACAGTGGCGAGACAACGATGAGCTACCTGACGCAGATGGCGGGGCTCGCGTATCACAACTTCGTGTCGGCCGCGGTCGGCATTTCGCTCGCGATCGCATTCATCCGGGGCATTGCCCGACGCGAGCAACAGACCTTAGGTAATTTCTGGGTGGACATGGTCCGCAGCTCACTGTGGGTGTTGCTGCCATTCAGCATCGTAGGAGCGCTTGCACTGGTTTCCCAAGGAGTGGTGCAGAACTTGCGACCGTACGACACGGTAAAGCTGGTTGAGCCGCAGCAGGTTCCCAAGGTGGACGCAAACGGCGAGCCGGTCCTGGGACCCGATGGCAAGCAGGTGATGGACACAGTGACCGAGCAAACCATTGCGCAGGGACCGGTCGCGTCACAGGAAATCATCAAGGAATGGGGCACCAACGGCGGCGGATTTTTTAACGCGAACAGCGCCCATCCCTTCGAAAATCCGACGCCGCTTTCCAATCTGATCGAATTGTTTGCAATATTCGCGATTTCCGCAGGTCTCACGTACACCCTGGGGAGGATGACGGGGTCCCAGCGCCATGGCTGGGCGGTTTGGTCCGCGATGGCGATCTTGTTCCTGGCGGGAGTGACCGTCGCGTACTGGGCCGAGGCCCGCGGCAATCGATTGCTGGCCGGTGCCGATCAGCAAGCCACGGCTCTGCAGTCCGGCGGCAACATGGAAGGCAAGGAAGTCCGGTTTGGTATCGCGAATACGGCGCTGTGGGCGACGGTTACAACGGATGCGAGCTGCGGCGCCATTAACGGCTGGCACGATTCCTTGACGCCGCTCGGCGGAATGGTGCCGCTGGTCAACATCATGCTCAGCGAAGTAATTTTTGGCGGCGTGGGCGCCGGCATGTACGGAATGCTGATTTACATCGTGCTGGCGGTATTTATTGCGGGCCTGATGGTCGGCCGCACACCGGAATACCTGGGGAAGAAGATCGAAGCCTACGACGTGAAGATGGCGATGTTGGTCGCACTTGTCTTCCCGCTGGTGATTTTGACATTTTCGGCGATTGCGGTCATTTATCCGTTCGGCACGTCCAGCATTCTGAATCCAGGACCGCATGGGCTCAGCGAGATTCTCTATTCCTATACCTCGCAGGCCGGCAACAACGGGTCCGCGTTCGCGGGACTCACCACGAATACCCTTTGGTACAACGTCTCCGGCGGGCTCACGATGCTGATTGGGCGCTTCCTGATGATTATCCCCATGTTGGCGATCGCCGGGAATCTGGCACAAAAGAAGTATGTGCCGCCCTCGCTGGGGACGTTCCCGGTGACGACACCGCTGTTCACGGCGCTGCTGATCGGCGTCATCTTGATTGTCGGCGCGCTGACCTTCTTCCCGGCACTGAGCCTGGGACCGATTTTGGAGCACCTGCTTTTGGCAGCGGGCAAGACCTTCTGACGGACTGAATCTATGGCAAAGCAGAAAGCAATCTGGGAGTGGAAGATCGTAAGACGTGCGGTGCTGGATTCGCTAATCAAGCTGAATCCGCGGAAGATGATGGGGAATCCGGTCATGTTCGTGGTGGAGATTGGGAGCGTGATCACGACCGTGCTGCTCTTCCGCGGCGGCACGGCCTTCAAGTTCAACCTGCAGATCACCCTGTGGCTGTGGTTCACCGTGCTGTTCGCGAACTTCGCCGAAGCCATGGCTGAAGGCCGCGGGAAAGCTCAGGCAGACACGCTGCGCAAAGCACGTTCTGAAACAGTGGCCAACCGGCTGCTTGCGAATGGAAGCATCGAGAAAGTACCCAGTTCCCAGCTGCGCGCGGGCGACCTGGTCATCGTTTCCGCCGGCGAATTGATCCCCTCCGATGGAGACATCTTCGAAGGCGTGGCCTCGGTGGACGAGTCGGCCATCACCGGCGAATCGGCTCCCGTGATTCGAGAAGCGGGCGGCGATCGTTCGGGGGTAACCGGCGGCACGCGAGTATTGTCCGATCAGATCAAGGTGAAGATCGTCTCCAACCCTGGCGAGACCTTCCTGGATCGCATGATCGGGCTGGTGGAAGGCGCTGAACGGCAGAAGACCCCGAACGAGATCGCGCTCAACATTCTCCTGGCCGGACTGACAATCATCTTTCTGCTGGCGGTAGTTACGCTGCAGCCATTCGCGATCTACTCCGGATCTCCGCAGACCGTGTTCGTTCTCGTTTCACTTCTGGTCTGCCTGATCCCCACCACGATCGGCGGCCTGCTCTCCGCGATCGGAATTGCGGGAATGGATCGCCTGATCCAGCACAATGTGTTGGCGATGTCCGGACGCGCGGTGGAGGCTGCCGGCGACGTCAACACGCTGCTGCTCGACAAAACCGGGACGGTTACTCTCGGCAATCGCCAGGCATCCCGGTTCATTGCCGCGCCTGGGGTCACCGAAAGAGAATTGGCAGACGCCGCGCAACTGTCTTCCCTCGCCGATGAAACACCGGAAGGACGTTCGATCGTCGTCCTGGCGAAGGAAAAGTACGGACTGCGGGGACGCGAGTTGAAGGCGCACGAAGCTCAGTTCGTTCCGTTCTCCGCGCAGACCCGCATGTCGGGCGTCAACATGAACGGCTTCGAGATTCGCAAGGGCGCGGTGGATGCCATTCAGAAGTACGTTGCCCAAACTGGACGCGAGTTCCCGGTCCAGATCCAAGCCAGGGTCGAACAGATCGCGCGCAACGGAGGCACGCCGCTCGTGGTAGCCGAGAAAGGCCGCGGGGCTCTCGGTGTTATAGAGCTCAAGGACATTGTCAAAGGCGGAATGCATGAGCGCTTCGACCAGCTGCGTGCTATGGGGATCCGAACGGTGATGATTACTGGCGACAATCCGCTCACCGCCGCCGCGATTGCGCGGGAAGCGGGAGTGGACGATTTCCTGGCGCAGGCCACCCCCAAGGACAAAATGGACCTGATCCGGCGCGAGCAGGCCGGCGGCAAGCTGGTCGCCATGACGGGCGATGGCACCAACGATGCGCCCGCGCTCGCCCAAGCCGATGTCGGCGTTGCCATGAACACCGGCACGCAGGCCGCCAAGGAAGCCGGCAACATGGTGGACCTGGATTCCAATCCCACGAAACTCATTGAAGTGGTGGAAATCGGAAAACAGCTGCTGATGACTCGTGGCGCCCTGACCACGTTCTCCATTGCCAACGACGTCGCGAAATACTTCGCGATTATTCCAGCTATGTTCGCAGCCACGTTCCCGGTGCTGCAGAGCTTGAACATCATGCGGCTGCAAACGCCGCAATCGGCGATTTTGTCGGCGGTGATTTTCAACGCCCTGATCATCATCGGGCTGATTCCGCTGGCCCTGCGTGGCGTGAAATATCGTCCCATGGGCGCGGCTGTGCTGCTGCGGCGTAACCTCCTGATCTATGGCGTGGGCGGAATCATCGTTCCGTTTATCGGGATCAAGCTGATCGACATGGTGATCACGCGCGTCGGTCTTGCTTAAAGGATTTCGAGATGAAGAAGAACCTCATCATTGCCGTACTAATGACCATCGCCACCACAATCCTGCTGGGCATCATTTACCCGCTGGTCGTAACCGGCATCGCTCAGATGTTATTTCCGCACCAAGCCAACGGTCAGCTGATCCGTCGTGATGGAAACGTAATTGGATCGCGAATCATCGGCCAGCCATTTGTCGGACCCGGATACTTCCATTCGCGTCCTTCTGCGGCCGGCAACGGCTATGACGCCGCGAATTCCGGTGGTACGAACCTGGGTCCCACGAATAAGAAGCTGATCGACCGCGTATCGAGTGATGCGGCGCGGCTCCATGGTGAAAATCCGAATCAGCCCGTACCCGTCGATCTGGTAACGACATCAGCCTCCGGGCTTGATCCCAACATCACGCCGGCTGCGGCGCTCTTCCAAATACCACGCGTCGCACGCGAGCGTGGCGTCGGCGAAGATCGCCTGCGCCAACTCGTACTCAACCGTACGGAGGGCCGTCAGCTGGGAATACTGGGTGAGCCGCGAGTGAACGTGCTGGAACTGAATCTTGACCTCGATGAACACTTCCGGGAAAAGAAGCAGGCCGCGGCTGTTCGTTGAAAGCCTGGCCACTATATTTTACTTTCCGGCCGACCTCCATTTGCTTCCCATTCGGTTCACCTGCGCCGGATTTCTAATGGTGATCTCGGGCTTGCAACCACTGTTCTGTGCTGATAGAAGTCAGACCATGGTGCTGGTGGTGGGAGACATCAGTGTGGACATTACTGCACCGCTGCCGGCGCATCCGGCCGTAGGCGAGGATTGCCTTTCCCCGGAGTTGACGTTTCAGTGCGGCGGGGTGGCATTGAACGGCGCGATCGTGCTTGAGCGCCTGGGTGTCCGGACGCGGCTGGTGGGATGCGTGGGCGAGGATTGGTTCGGCGAGTTTGCCATAGAGCGGGCTGCGAGCGAGGGGATCGATACCGGATTCATCCAGCGCAGTGGCGCTGCTATGACGGGACTATTCCTGATAGCCATCAGCCCGGATGGGCAGCGCACGTTTTTCGGTTGCCGCGGAGCGAGCGCGCATCTGCGAAGTACGGATGATTGGAAAGGTCGCATGGATGGCGTTACCGCGTTGCAGGTCACCGGCTACGCGTTTCTCTCCGAAAGCAGCCGCGAGTTCGTACATCAGTTACTCCAAATGGCAAGGGAATGCGGCGCTCGGACAGTTCTTGATCTTGGGCTGGGGCCGAGCCGCCAGATTCCTGAAACATTGATGGACGCGCTGAAGGAATTCGATACTGTGTTTGCCAACGCCGCTGAGGCAGAGGCGCTGAGCCGGCAAAGTAGCCCAGAAGCAGCGTTGTCGGCGCTGGAACACGCCGGAGCGCGCGCAGCAGTCATCAAGCTAGGCGGCCAGGGATGCCTGATCCGAAGCAAGGGCGTATTGTGCCGCGTGCCCCCATTCGCGGTAAAAGTCATAGATACGACGGGTGCCGGCGACGCTTTCACTTCCGCTTTCACGGCGGGACGCCTCTGGGGTTGGACCGTCGAGGAATGTGCATTGTTGGCGAATGCGTGCGGCGCAGCAGCGTCGGCCACCATGGGCGCGGGCCAGCGCCTGCCGACAATCGCCATGATCACAGAAGTGCTGAACAGCCAGGACTTCATTTCGGGTTGGGACAAGATTCGGATGCAGGTTATCGCACGCCTGCAGGTCACGATATCGGCAACTAGCGAGTCGAGAGGAGCATGAACATGGAAGCGCCGCAGTGGAAGC